>NZ_JBJGZD010000022.1:0-85656 GCF_054050335.1 Geodermatophilus sp. SYSU D00698 | reverse complement strand
TTACGGCGGCCATGGCGAGAGGGAAACGCCCGGATCCATTCCGAACCCGGAAGCTAAGCCTCTCAGCGCCGATGGTACTGCCCCGGAGACGGGGTGGGAGAGTAGGACGCCGCCGGACAACTCTTCACCGAAAGGGCCCCCACCACCCGGTGGGGGCCCTTTCGGCATTCCCCAGAAGAGTGCGGAGCAGGACCGCGTGGCTGCATGGCTTCGCTGTTGCGTCCTGACGAAACCCTCCCCGATGTCCTCAGACGAGGACGCGCCGGCCGTGGACGGGGTCCGCGGCCTCGGCCGCGAGCAGGATCCGCCGCGCGGGCCGGTATCGGCCCTCCCGCAGGCTGCGCGCCCGGGCCGGGTCGGTGGCTGCCTGCTGGGCGGCGGCCGCGAGCAGGTGCTGGTTCTCGGCCAGCTTGACCAGGCGGCCGAGCGGGTGCGCCGCACACCGCCGGATGAGGCCGGCGATGTAGGGCTCGCCCGGACGGGGCGTGACGGCGTCGATCGCCTCGACGACGACCGCCGGGACACCCAGGGCGAGGAGCCGGGGCAGGTCGTAGCGGCGGGCGGGATCGGGATGGTCCGCGGTCGTCCGGGCGACGTCCTGCAGCACTCCTGCCATCTCCGCCTCCGGCCCGTACGGCCGCAGCGACTCGGCGATCGGTCGCAAGCGCGCCAGGTAGAGGTCCCGGCCGTGCTCGTCGGTCTGCCCCTCGTGGGCGGCCAGGGCGAGGAGGTGGGCGTCGGGAACGGTGAACGCCACGGGTCCGAGGCTAGGCGGTGCCCGGCGCGCCGGGTCCCCGTGCGGGCCGTGTCGGTCGGCGCTCCGACGGGATCACAGCCGCACGTGGTCGACGGAGCCCGCCCGGGCCCGCGCTCGAGGCGGCGGGCCCGGGCGAGCCGGGCGCCGGGACGGTGCCGGCCCCGGGGTCAGGGACCGTGGAGCCGGACCGCCCCGGTCAGAACGGCGGCTCCTCCTCGGCGAAGCCGCCGACCGGCGCCGCGGCCCAGGGATCGGGCGAGCTGCCCCGGCCGGCACCGTTGCGGACCTCCCGGGGAGCCTGTCCGCCACCGGGACCCCCACCGGGACCGTCCCCGGAGCGGGCGACCTTGGCGACGGTCGCCGTCGCGTACCGCAGGGACGGGCCGATCTCGTCGACCTCGAGCTCGATGACGGTGCGCTTCTCGCCCTCCTTGGTCTCGAAGGACCGCTGCTTGAGGCGCCCCTGCGCCATGACCCGGGAGCCGCGGGTCAGCGACCCCGCGACGTTCTCGGCCATCTGGCGCCAGCAGCTGCAGCGCAGGAAGAGCGCGTCGCCGTCCTTCCACTCCTGGGTCTGGCGGTCCAGGGTGCGGGGGGTCGAGGCGATGGTGAAGTCGGCAACCGCCGCTCCCGAGGGCGTGAAACGCAGCTCGGGGTCGCTGGTCAGGTTGCCGACGACGGTGATGACAGTGTCGCCGGCCATGATCCGGTCCTCCGTGTTGTCAGTGCATCGCTCAGGTGAGCGTCCGGAGGTTACGAGCACCGTCCGACAGTTCCGTGCGCTCCCCGGATTTCGTCATCGGGTGGTGTGACGATCGGGGGAGGACGGCGGAGCACCGAGGGGACGGCGAGTGGCAGAGGCGCGGACGGGGGCGGTCCTGGAGGCGACGCTGGAGCGGATCACGTTCGCGAACGCCCAGACCGGCTACACCGTGGCCCGGGTCGACACCGGGCGCGGAGGTGACCTGGTCACCGTGGTGGGCTCGCTGCTCGGCGCCCAGCCGGGGGAGACGCTGCAGCTGCGCGGCCGCTGGGGCGCGCACCCCCAGTACGGCCGCCAGTTCCAGGTCGAGGACTACACGACCGTGCTGCCGGCCACGGTGCAGGGCATCCGGCGCTACCTCGGCTCGGGGCTGGTCAAGGGGATCGGCCCGCGCCTGGCGGCGCAGATCGTCGACCACTTCGGGGCCGACGCGCTGCGGGTGATCGAGGAGCAGCCGGCCCGGCTGGCCGAGGTGCCCAAGCTCGGCCCCAAGCGCACCCGGCTGATCACCGAGGCCTGGGAGGAGCAGCGGGCGATCAAGGAGGTGATGGTCTTCCTGCAGGGCGTCGGGGTCTCCACCTCGCTCGCCGTGCGCATCTACAAGCAGTACGGCGGCGCCTCGATCGGCGTCGTCCGCACGGAGCCCTACCGCCTGGCCGCCGAGGTCTGGGGCATCGGCTTCAAGACCGCCGACACGATCGCCGCCGCGGTCGGCATCCCGCACGACAGCACCCAGCGGGTGGAGGCCGGCCTGCAGTTCGTGCTCTCGGAGGCGACCGGGCAGGGCCACTGCTTCCTCCCCGAGCCGGAGCTCATGGCCCGCGCGGTCGAGATGCTGCAGGTCCCCGCCGACCTGGTGCGCCACTGCCTGGCCCTGCTGGTCGCCGACCAGGGACTGATCCGCGACGAGCTGCCCGGCGCGCACGGCGCCCCGCCCACCGTGGCCCACTACCTCGTCCCCTTCCACCGGGCCGAGGTCTCCCTCGCCGCCGGGCTGCGGAGGCTGGCCACCGCGGCCGAGGACCGCATGCCGGCCTTCGCCACCGTCGACTGGGACGCCGCGCTGGCCTGGCTGCACCGGCGCACCGGGGTCGAGCTCGCGCCCGGCCAGCGGGACGCCGTCCGGCTGGCCCTGACCGAGCGGCTCGCCGTCCTCACCGGCGGGCCCGGCTGCGGCAAGAGCTTCACGGTGCGCTCGATCGTCACCCTCGCGAAGGCCAAGGGCGCGCGGATCGTGCTGGCGGCGCCCACCGGCCGGGCGGCGAAGCGGCTCACCGAGCTGACGGGGGTCGAGGCGGTGACCGTCCACCGGCTGCTGGAGCTGCGCCCCGGCGGCGACGCCGCCTACGACCGGGACCGGCCGCTCGACGCCGACCTGGTCGTCGTCGACGAGTCCTCGATGCTGGACCTGCTGCTGGCCAACAAGCTGGTGCGGGCGGTCCCGCCGGGCGCGCACCTGCTCCTGGTCGGCGACGTCGACCAGTTGCCGTCGGTCGGCGCCGGCGAGGTGCTGCGCGACCTGCTCGCCGAGGGCACCCCGGTGCCGCACGTGCGCCTGACGCAGGTCTTCCGGCAGGCCAGCCGGTCCGGGGTGGTGGCCAACGCCCACCGGATCAACGCCGGCACCCCGCCGCAGGTGCAGGGCCTCGACGACTTCTTCCTGTTCCCCACCGACGACGCCGAGGGGGCCGCCCGGCTCACCGTGGACGTCGTCACCCGGCGGATCCCGGCCCGGTTCGGCCTCGACCCGCGCCGCGACGTCCAGGTGCTCACCCCGGTGCACCGCGGCCCCGCCGGGGCCGCCGGCCTCAACGAGCTGCTGCAGGAGGCGCTCACCCCGGCGCGGCCCGACCGCGCGGAGAAGCGTTTCGGCGGGCGGGTGTTCCGCGTCGGGGACAAGGTCACCCAGGTCCGCAACGACTACGACAAGGGCCGCAACGGCGTCTTCAACGGCACCCAGGGCGTCGTCACCGCGATCGACCCGGTGGACCAGAAGGTCACCGTGGTCACCGACGAGGACGAGGCGATCGAGTACGACTTCGCCGAGCTCGACGAGCTGGTGCACGCCTACGCGGTCACCGTGCACCGCTCGCAGGGCAGCGAGTACCCGTGCGTCGTCGTCCCGCTGACCACCAGCGCCTGGATGATGCTGCAGCGCAACCTGCTCTACACCGCGGTCACCCGGGCCAAGCAGCTCGTCGTGCTGGTCGGCTCGCCCCGGGCGCTGGCCCAGGCCGTGCGGGCCGCCGGGTCGGGGCGCCGGCACACCGCCCTCGCCCACCGGCTGCGCGGCCGGGTGTCCTCCGACGACGGCCCGGACCAGGACTGACGCGGTTCCCGGGACGGGGTGTCAAGTCGACACGCCGTTTTGTCGGTACCCCTCCGTAGGTTCGGGATCGACATCTTCCCCGTGTCATCCAAGGAGTCCGACATGGCCGTCCCTGGCCTCAAGACCCGCAAGCCCACCGGCCGCGTGCCGTGGCCGTGCATCCTCCTCGAGGGCGAGGAGAAGGCAGGAAAGAGCTGGGCGCTGGCCCAGTTCAGCAGCAGTGACCGGATCGGCGCGCTCTACTGGATCGACCTCAACGAGGGCGCCGGTGACGAGTACGGCGCGATCCCCGGTGCGAGGTACCAGCTCATCGAGCACGACGGCTCCTACGCCGCGGTGTTGGCCGCCGTCCAGGCGGTCAAGGCCGAGGCCCGCCGCGCCTCCGACGCCGGCGAGCCCCCGGTCGTGCTCGGCATCGACACCGGCTCGGCGATCTGGGACGGCCTCAAGGACTGGGCCAGCGAGCGCGCCGCGAAGTCCGCCCGCAACCGCGAGCTGCTCAAGCGCGACCCCAACGCCGAGGTGACCATCAGCCAGAACCTGTGGAACGACGCCGGCGCCCGCTGGCGCAAGCTGCAGACCGAGCTGCTCACCTTCCCGGGGATCGTCGTCGTGACCGCCCGCGGCAAGGAGGTCACCGAGGTCGACAGCAACGGCCGCCCGATCGAGGGGCAGAAGACCTGGTCGGTGCAGACCCACCGGGAGTTCCCGTACGCGGCGAGCGTGTGGATGCGGCTGCGCCGCGGCCGCCGGCCGCTGATCGTCGGCGCGCGCAGCGTGCACGTGGGCATCAAGCCCAACGACGACCCGGCCCGCGAGGTCACCGACCCGAAGGCCTCCGGCCGGCTGCTGGAGTGGCTGGTGTTCGACGCGCTCAAGTGCGACCCGGGTACCGCGCACGTGCGTGACCTCGTCTCCTTCCACGGCGGCGGGCTGCTCGACCACGAGCGCACCGAGGAGGCGCAGCAGGCCCGCCCGGCCGCCCGGGCCGGCGGGCGGGGCGAGCCGGACGCCGCCGACCTGGTCGCGCGGATCGACGACGCCCGCGACGACGACGAGCTGCGCGCGGTCTGGACCGAGGCCAACCGCAACGGCCTGCTGCAGGCCGACGTCCCCACCGCCGGTGGCTCGTACACGGTCGCGGAGCTGATCCGCGCCCGGCACGAGCAGCTGGTCGAGGCGTCGGTGGAGGCCCACCCCGCCGGCCGGCGCCGGGTCGCGGCCGGCGACCCGTCGGTCCCGCAGACGCCCGCCGCGGTGCTGCAGGCCGCCCAGGCCGCGGCGGCGGCCGCGCAGGCGGCCGTCTCGGCGCCCCGGCCCGACGCCGAGGAGGCCGCGCCGGCGAACCCGCTGCTGGAGTCCTCGCCGACCCCGGACGACCCGCGGGAGCGGCGGAACACCGCGGCCCGCCGGGGCGTGCTGGCCAGTCTGGAGAGCCTGGGCGTGACCGACGAGCAGATCGGCGCCCGGTTCGGCCGGTCCGTCGAGCACGTGGCCACCAAGCGGCTGACCGCACTGGTGCGCGCGGTCATCGCCGAGCGCCGGGACGGCGACGACGGTCGTGCGGACGTCGCCTGAGCCGCGGGACGGGGCGGGGCCGGTCCACCCGGCCCCGCTCCGCCGCCTCCTCCGGAGGGCGGGACGGTGACCGCCGTGCTGCCCGCGCGCGCCAGCGCCGCCGAGCGGCGGGCCGCGCCCAGCCTGGCCGCGGCGGTCCGGGACCTCGACAGCCGCCGGGCCCGCTCCCGGCAGCGGATGATCGGCGCCTCCGAGGTCGGCGAGTGCCGCCGCCGGGCGGCCTACCGGATCGCCCGCCGCCGCCCCACCAACGCCCGCGCCGGGCTGCAGGCCTTCATCGGCACCGAGCTGCACCGCGGGGTGCTCCGGGCGCTGCGCCGCCAGTACGGCGGGCTGACCGAGGTGGGCCTGCGGGGCGAGCAGGTCAAGGGCCGCTGCGACTGGTGGCACGAGCCGGTGGTGGAGGACCTCAAGACGACGTCGCGGTTCGGCTTCGAGCGGGTCCTCACCCGCGGCGTGCCGGTCCGGCACTGGTTCCAGGTGGCCCTCTACGGGTGGCTGCTGCGCACCGGGCAGACCGCCGACCGGCGGCTGCCGTCGGGGGACGGGCAGGACGTCGAGGGCCTGCGGATCCGCTACCTGTCCCGTGACTCCGGCGAGGACGTCGTCTTCGAGGCCGACCACGACCCGGCGCTGACCGCCGAGGCGCTCATGTGGCTGACCGACGTCTACGCGACCGTGGAGGAGGACGGCGTCGACGCCGTCCCGCGCGACGGGTTCGGGCCCGGCGTGGACGGGATGTGCGACTGGTGCCCGTTCCTCGATCTGTGCTGGGGGCCGCCGGTGGACCCCGAGACGGAGGGCGCGGTGTCCCGCCAGTCCCGGCTGACGGTCACCGACGCCGACTACGTGGAGGCCGTCCACGACTACGACGCCTGGCGGGCGGCGGAGAACGAGGCGCGGCGCCACAAGGAGTTCGCCCGCGAGCGGCTGCGGGGCCGCTCCGGGCCGGCCGGCGACCTGCACTGCGAGTGGTCCGGCGGCGGGATGCGCACGCAGGTCGACAAGGACGCCGCGGTCGAGCGGCTGGCCGAGCTCGGCGAGGTGGTGCCCACCCGGCGTACCCGCAGCGCGTCGACGATCCGGGTCACGCGGAACGGGATCCGGCCCGACTGAGGACCCGGTGGCGCGACGTCACCCCTCGGGTGCACCATCGAACACACGTTCGAAGAGCATCCCGGAGGCACTGATGACCACCGTCCCCACGTCCCACCTGTCCGCCGGGGAGCCGGTCCTGACCGGCGACGTCATCGGCACCGACTTCGGCCTCCCGCTGGTCCGGCCGGTCAAGACCGCCCGCGGGGGCCGGGTCCGGGTGGTGCGCTCGCGCTGCCGGGCGCACGGCGGCGTCGTCGTCTGGTTCACCGACGGCACCAAGACCCCGCCGCTGCACGGGCGCACCGGCTGGATCCTCGCCGAGCCGGGACCGGGGACGCCGGCGCGGGACGTCGCCTGACGGTCACACCCACGCGGTGCGCCGCAGCGGGGGCGGCGCGCCGCCGGCCCGCTGGGCGAGCACCTGGTCGACGCCCATGGTGCCCGCATCGAACGCCAGGGCACACGCCGCCATGTACAGCCGCCACACCCGGGCGCGCCCTTCGCCGGCGGCGGCCACCGCCTCGTCCCAGTGCCGCTCCAGCCGGGCGACCCAGGCGCGCAGGGTCAGGGCGTAGTGCCGGCGCAGCGCCTCCACGTCGAGCACCTCCAGGCCGGCGTCCTCCAGCGCGCCGACGGTCTCCGCCAGGCCCAGCAGCTCCCCGTCGGGGAAGACGTAGCGGGCGATGAACGAGTCCGGGTCCGGCCGCCACCGCCCGTCGCGCCAGGCGATGGCGTGGTTGAGCAGCCGGCCGCCGGGGCGCAGCAGGTCGCGCAGGTGCGCGGCGTACCCGGGCATCTGCTGCCGGCCGACGTGCTCGGCCATCCCGATCGAGGCGATCGCGTCGAACGGCCCGTCGGTGACCTCGCGGTAGTCCTGCACCCGCACCTCGACCCGGCCGGCCAGGCCCGCCTCCGCGACCCGCTCGCGCGCCAGGGCGGCCTGCTGGGCGGACAGCGTGACCCCGACGACGTCGGCGCCGTACCGGCGCGCGGCGTGCAGCGCCAGGCCGCCCCACCCGCAGCCCACGTCGAGCACGCGCATCCCGGGCCGGAGCCCGAGCTTGCGGCAGACCAGGTCGAGCTTGGCCTCCTGGGCGGCGTCCAGGCCGGTGCACTCGTCGGTCCACACCGCGCACGAGTAGACCAGCGTGGGCCCGAGGACGAGGGCGTAGAAGTCGTTGCCGACGTCGTAGTGGTGGGCGATCGCGGCGGCGTCCCGGCCGCGGGAGTGGCGGAGCCCGGTCCCGCCGACGCGGGCCTCCTCCGCCGGCGGGGCCGGCGGCGGCCCGACGGCGCCCAGCCGGGCGGCGGTGCGCAGCAGCGCCCAGCGCGCGGACGGGCGCAGTGGCGGGGCCGGTTCCCCCTGTCCCCACGTCGCGAGCACGCCCAGCGCGGTGAGGGTGGCGAACACGTCGCCGGGGACGTCGATGTCGCCGGCGACGTAGGCGCGGGCCAGGCCCAGCTGGACCGGCGACCACAGGACCCGGCGGAACGCCCGCCGCGAGTGGACGACGACCACCGGTGCGCCCGCCGGGCCGGTCTCGCTGCCGTCCCAGGCCCGCAGCCGGACGGGCAACCCGTCGGTGCCGAGGAGCGTCGCCAGCGCGTGCGCCGCCCGGGGCGCCACCTCCCTCGTGCCCATGTCGGCTCCTCTCGCCGCGGCCACGTCGCCTGCGCCTCCCCCGTGCAGGAGGCACCGTGCCAGCGGACCGCCCCGTCCCGCACCGGGTTCGACCACGCCGGGCGGGCCGCCCGTCCGGGCCGGTCAGTGCGAGGACCGGGCCGAGGAGGCGCCGCGCCTGCCGCCGGGCCGTGGGGCCGGGACGGCGGAGGTCCGCAGGGGGAGCTGCACGAGGTAGGCGTCCACCGCCGCGTCCCTGCCCTTGAGCTGCAGTCCCGTCACCGGCACGAGGTCGACCGCGCCCGGCAGCTGGTCGCGCGTCCCGGTGCCGACCAGGACGCCGCCGACCGGGGCGTGCTGCTGCAGCCGGGCCGCGACGTTCACGGTGTCCCCGACGGCGGGGTAGACCAGGTAGCCGCTGCCGCCCATCTCGCTGAACACGACCGGGCCGCTCTCGACGCCGATCCGCAGCCCCGGCCAGTCGGGGTGCTCGGCGCGGATCCGCGCCACCTCCGCCTGCAGTGCCGCGGCCGCCTCCACCGCGCGCAGTGCGTGGTCGGGCTGGTCCCCGGCGCGGTTGAACGTGGCGAACACGCCGTCGCCGGCGAACTTCTCCACCTCGCCGCCGAACCTCCGGGAGATCAGCGGCGCGGCCCGCTCGTAGTAGGCCCGCAGCATGGCCGCGACCTCCACCGCGTCGCGCCGGGCGGTGAAGGTGGTGAAGCCCGCCAGGTCGCCGACCAGCACGGACACCTCCCCGCGGTGCTCGCGCGTCGTCGGCAGGTAGAGGGTGCGGAAGCGCTCGTCGCGCCACTCGCGCCGCGCGGCGGCGAAGACCAGGAGGTAGGCGATGACGATCAGCGCGTGCCACACCCACCAGGCGGGGTGCCACTTGCGCTCGCCGGCCAGCGCCACGCCCACCAGGGCCTCCGCGAGCAGGCCGTAGCAGGCCACGACGCTGAAGAGCAGCAACCCGAAGTGGCTCCGGTTGACCCACCAGAGGCGGACCGCCGCCAGCAGGTAGAGGAGCGCGCCGAGCGCCGCGGCCGCCGTGAGCGCGACGTGCTCCCCGCCCTCGGCGCTCACCTGCTGCAGCGGCGGCCACTCGGCCACCGACCACACCCCCCAGACGACGATCGCCCCGAGGACGGCGCCGCGCAGCGCCTGCCGGTGGCGCGCCACCCACGCCTCGGCCGGGGGTCGAGCGTCCACCAGCGCCGACGCCGCGGCGAAGGGGGCGGCGACGAGCAGCCCGATCGTGATGGCGACGGTGAAGCCGGGCAGCGCGTCGTGGGTGAGCACGTGCTGGGTGCCGACGGCGTGCAGCGCCATGAAGCCGCTGGTCGCGAGGAACGCCAGGGACAGGAGCAGGACGCGGGCGTCCCCGCGCCGGCGGGCCGCCTCCCCGGCGACCAGCGACAGGCTGGCCGCCACGGCCCCGACGGTCAGGAAGACGGAGAAGTGCAGCGCCGGCCCGGTCCAGTGCAGCCCCTCGAAGTCGCTGCGCAGCAGGAACACCAGCCCGACCAGGGGGAGGGCCATCGCGACCAGCACCATCGCCGCGACCGTCGGCCGGCGTCCGTGGACGGCGATCAGGTGGGCGAGGGTGCCGGGTGTGGTCCGCCCCGCGCCCGCGAGTGCCGGGGCGACGTCCTCCCGGCGGTGACGGAGGGGGGACCCGGTCGCGGGGTCGCGGTGCCGGCCGCTCACCGCACGTCCCCGGGACGGGCACGAGGACGGCTGCGCCGCGGGGGCTCCTCCCGGAGCCGGCGGCGTGCGCTCCCGGCCGACGTGGCCGGTGCCGAAGCCACGGAGGGCAGTGTGCTCCCGGCGAGGGGGCGGGCACCAGCACCGCGGTACCCGCCGTCGACCGGTGCCGCCGGTCAGTGCACCCGGCGGCTGCGCACCTAGCGGCCCGTCCGGTCGCGGTAGCGGGCGGCGCGCCGGGCCGCTGCGGCCTGGCGGCGCTGCCGGTCGCGCTGCTCGCGCGCCTCCCACCGGGCCTCGCGGTGGGCGGCGGCGGTGCCGACCGGGTAGCCGGCCTTGACCACGCGGTTCTCGGTCGCCTCCACCATGTAGGCCAGCGAGTAGACCATCCCCAGCGCGATGCCCCCGCCGGCCGCCGCCAGCCGCAGCCCCCAGCCGGCCGGTAGCAGGAGCATGACCAGGGCGATCGGGACCGCCATCTGCACGAGGCTGCGCACGACGTGGCGCGCCCACCAGGTGCTCGTCGTCGTGTCGAACAGGACCCAGCCGCGGTTGCGCCGGGGGAGTCCGCCGCCGAGGGCGTACCACAGCCACCGGTGGGGGGCGGGGCGGACGACGGGGTCGGCCGGTGCACCGGACGTCGGGCGAGGCTGGGTCATGTGGGTGGTGTGCTCCTGCTCGGTGACGGCCACGCCTCCATCGTCCCCTGGATTCCATGGGGCACCAAGCATTGGTGGACCATGTGTCGGACCCGACAGTCGGGGCGGTTCACGCTCGATCGCGGGCGGCCAGCGCCTCCTGCGAGGCGGCGATCACCCGGGTGAGGGCCCCGTGCAGGCTCACCAGCTCCTCGAGGGGCATGCCGAGACGCTCGACGACGCCGGCCGGGATGGCCTCGGCCCGGGCGCGCAGTGCCAGCCCCTCCTCGGTCAGGGCGAGCGCCAGGTTGCGCTGGTCCGCGGGATCGCGCTCACGGCGCAGCAGGCTGGCCGCCTCGAGCCGCTTGAGCAGGGGGGAGAGGGTGCCGGGGTCGAGCTGCAGCAGCCCCGACAGCCGCTTCACCGACAGCGACCCGTGCTGCCACAGTGCGAGCATCACCAGGTACTGCGGATGGGTCAGGCCCAGCGGCTCCAGGACGGGGCGGTACACGGCGACCACGTTGCGCGCGGCCACCGAGAGCGCGAAGCACACCTGCCGGTCGAGGGCGAGCACGTCCTCGGAGGCGAGGGCGCGCAGGTCCTCGGACCCGGTGGGAGCCTGCGGCGTCTGGCTCGTGGTCACCCCGCCAGGGTAGGACGTTGGGGTACCAACGGTTCGGCCGCCAACGGGTTACCGCTCACTCCCCGCAGCGCAGGGGCAGCGCGCCGGCCCGCGGGTGCGGGAGGTGCGGTGCGGGCCCGGCGCCACCTCGACGTCGTGCCTGGCCCGCGGCTGCCGGCCGGCCACCGCCCGCCGCGCCCGCCGTCAGTCCGCGCAGAGCGTGGTCACCCGCACGGCCCCGACGAACGGCGCCTCCCAGCGCCTGCGGAACTCGGTGACGTGCTGCTCGGTGGGGAAGTACACGGCGACGGCGTGCTCCGACCGGTCGCGGCCCAGCGCCTCTGCCGCCCCCTCGTCACACGCCAGCTCGCCCAGGCCGGCGCCCGGCCAGAGTTCCTGGACGTCGGCGAGGACCTGCTGGAGCGCGGGGTCGCCGGGCGCTCCCACGGCGACGTAGGCGGCCCAGAGGCGGGCGCCGTGCGTCGGGGTGGACTCGATCGGCCAGCCGGGGAGGCCCTCGGTCCCGTTGCCCGGGCCGTTGCCCGTGCCCTCGTCACCGGGGTCCTGGGGCGCCGAGGTCCCCGCGGCGGTGCCGTCGTCCGCGGTGCCGTCGTCCGCGGTGCCGTCGTCCGCGGTGCCGTCGTCCGCGGTGCCGTCGTCCGCGGTGCCGTCGTCCGCGGTGCCGTCGTCCGCGGTGCCGTCGTCCGCGGTGCCGTCGGTGGTGGTGCCGTCGGTGGTGGTGCCCTCGTCGGTCGCGTCGGCCGGTGCCGGCGGCGGGGTCGCGGACGCCTCGACGGAGGGGCTCGCGGAGCTGCCGGTGGTCGGAGAGGCCGTCCCGGCCGCTCCGCCCGAGCAGCCGGCCAGCAGCAGGGCGCCGGCGAGGAACGACGACACGAGCGCGGAGCGGTTCACGGGGACCTCCTCGGATCTGAGGCCGTGAGGATCGACAGTCCGCGCAGGGGTCGCCAGGGGGACCGTGCGTCCGCTGTCGCCGAAGTCCCGGTGCCGGGTGCACGACACCTGCCAGTTCCGCGGCGTGGTCTCCCGGGTCCCCGGGCGAGTCGCTCACTCCGCCGTGAGCCGTGCACGGACGGTCACCGGACGGGGCGGCGGCAAGGAGCCCCGCACGCACGCGCTCCTCGAGCACGGCGAGCCGCCACGGCTGCCCGCCACGCCGCCGGCCGGATCGTCCTCCGTCCCCGACCCCGGATCAGTGCTGCTGGGGGCGGCCCAGCCGTGCCTTCGTCTCCTCCACGTCGAACCCGTGCAGGCGGAGCAGGTTCTCGCCGAGGATCTTCCGCTTGGCGACGTCGGTGAGCTGCGGATAGCCGTAGCCCTCGCACAGGTCCTGCGGGATGGAGAAGTCCATGAAGGCCCGCAGCGCCCACTGCGGCTGCCAGATCGGCGCCTCCGAGCCGTACACGATCTTGTCCTCGCCGCACCAGAACAGCAGCTTGCCGAGGATCTCGGCGAACCCGCGCGGCGCCCGCACGATCAGGTTGATCGTCGCCGCCAGCGAGGCGTACAGGTTGGGCCAGCGGATCAGCTGCCAGCAGGTCTCGTCGATGAACGGCAGCCCGACGTGGAAGATCACGAAGTTGATGTCCGGGAAGGCGGCCGCGGCGCCGTCCATGTCCCATGTCTGGGTCGCCTCGACCGGCTGCGGCCCCAGCGGCACGCCCTTGTGCACGCCGATGAGGTTCACCCCGAGCTCCTGGGCCTTCTCGAACACCGGGAAGGCGACCCTCGGGTCGTCCATCCGCCACGGGAACGGGGAGCCGTAGTCGTAGCGGACGTTGTAGAACTTGAACGCCCTGGCGCCGAACTCGCCGACCTGGCGCTCCATCAGGTCCAGCGCCCGGCGCCCCTCGAGCGGGTTGACCGAGCCCCAGAACACCGTCCGGTCCGGGTCCCGCATCGCCAGTTCCGCGCACGTCTCCCACGGGGAGAGCCCGTCGCGGAACAGGTCGGTCAGCGGCAGCGGCATCGCGGCCAGCATGTCTGTGTCGGACTGCTCGTAGACCATCTGCCGGATGTCGGCCGGCGTCCACTCCCGGAGGAACTCCTCCGCCGACAGCGTCGGCTCGCCGTCCGGGGTCAGCGTCGTGTGGAAGGCGTACAGGTGGTTGGCGAACATCTGCCCCGGTGACCCGAACGCGTTCTTGGCCGTGAAGTTGAACGGGTGCGCGACCCCGTCGAACACGAATGCGTCGCCGATCATGGTCGTCCTCCTGGGCTGGGGCCGAGCGGCCGGGAGCGGTGGGCGGTGAGGAAGGCGTCGCGGTCGGGGACGGCGACGGGGTCGGGGAGGGACCGCAGCCGGCGGGCGGCCGCGGGGGAGAGCCGGTCGGTCGTCCAGGCCTCGTCCCAGACGACCTCCACCTCGCAGGTCTCGACGCCGGGCTGCCGCCGGATCGCCGTCTCGACGTCGCTGACCACCCGGGCGGCGAACGGGCACCAGCCCGAGGTGAGCAGCAGCTCGACCCGGACGTGGCCGTCGCGGACGTCGACCGACCGGAGCAGGCCCATGTCGACGACGGAGATGCCCTTCTCCCGGCAGCAGGGGTCGAACACGGTGGACAGCGCGCGGGCGGCCCACCCGGGTACCGCGGGGGACGGCTGTGTCATCCCGCCATGGTGTGACCTGGGCCACAGTCGGACCAGGGGTTCGGCCACGACCGGTCCCGTCCGGCCGGCGGGGGAGGGCCCGGGAACAGCGCGGCTCCCCGGGTGTTGACACCATGGAGGCCCCGCCCCCGGGACCGGAGCGGGTCGCCCGACGGCGACCTCCCGCCGGCCGGGGCTCCCGGGCCGCCGTCCGCGGTCCCCGGGCGCCCTCGGGCGCCCCGCCCGACGCGGGGCACCGGACCCCGTCCGGAGCGTCCCCGCTCCGGCCGCGGGACCGTGCGCGACGCTGCCGCGGCGACCGTGCCCGGCACTGCAGAGGAGGATCCTTGGCTCGACCAGGCCAGCGCCAGTCAGGCGCTCGCCGCAGCGCCCCGCGCGACCAGCGGCGGGGCCGCCGTGACGACGACGTCGTCGCGGTGCTCGCCCGCACCGTCCGGGACGTGGAGGCGGCCGCCCGGCGCGGGCGCGTGACGCCCTCCGTGCGCACGCGGTTCCAGGCCGTCGCGCTGCTGCTGCGCGACGAGCGCGCCCGCGTCCGCGCGGACACGGGCCTCAGCGACGGCCGCCGCAGCGAGCAGCTCAAGCGCCTGGACGGCGTGGCGACCATCCTCGCGACGACCGCCGTCCGCGACGCCGGGCTGCTGGCGCTGCTCGGCGAGGACGCCGTCGTCTCCGACGCGGCCCGGTCGCTCGTGCGCGAGATGCAGAAGGCCGCCGGTGTCGAGCCGGTCGTCGAGGAGGCCGCGCCGGCCGACGTCCCGGACGAGCCCGGCGCTCCCCAGCGCCGCGCCGTGCCGCAGTCGGTCATCTCCCGGCAGCTGGCCAACCCGTTCCTCGCCCCGGACTTCTCCGCCGCCGCCCCGCGCGCCCCGCGCCCGCGCCGCCTGGCCGGCTGGGAGCTGCTCGGCCCGCTGCTGACCTCCTTCGAGCGCGCCGGCGGCGGGGCCCCGGCGTGCATGGACCTGCCCTTCCCGACGGACCGCTTCACCCCGGCCGGGCTGGAGCTGATGCCGCACCAGGGGCAGCTGGTCGCCGCGGCCGCGGCCGGGCACCGGACCTTCCTGCTCGCCGACGAGCCCGGCCTGGGGAAGACCGCGCAGGCGCTGCTCGCCGCGGAGGCGGCCGACGCCTATCCGCTGCTCGTCGTCGTGCCCAACGTCGTCAAGACCAACTGGGCGCGGGAGGCCGGCCGCTGGACGCCGCACCGCCCGGCCACCGTGGTGCAGGGCGACGGCGAGACGGTCGACGGCTTCGCCGACGTCGTCGTCGTCAACTACGAGGTCCTCGACCGCCACGTGGGCTGGCTCGGCGACTTCGGCTTCCGCGGCATGGTCGTCGACGAGGCGCACTTCATCAAGAACAAGACCTCGCAGCGCTCGCAGCACGTCCTCGCGCTGTCCGAGCGGATCCGGTCGCGCACCGTGCGGCCGCTGCTGATGGCCCTCACCGGCACCCCGCTGATCAACGACATCGAGGACTTCCGGGCCATCTGGCAGTTCCTCGGCTGGATCGACGACGCCAAGCCGCTCGGCGAGCTGATGGACGCGCTCGAGGACACCGGCCTGACGCCCGCGGACCGCGGCTTCTCCGCCGCCGCCCGGCAGTGCGTGATCGACCTGGGGATCGTGCGCCGCCGCAAGGTCGACGTCGCCGCCGACATCCCCGCCCGCCGCATCGCCGACCTCCCGGTCGAGCTGGACGGCGCCGCCGGCCGTTCGATCCGGGCGGCCGAGCAGGAGCTGGTCCGCCGGATGGTGCGGCAGTACGAGACCGCGCTCGCGGCGCGGACCTCCGGCGTCGTCGAGGGGATCGACGCCGACCTGGTGCGCCGGGTGGCCCGGTCCGAGCTGAAGGACGCCACCACCACGACCGGCGAGAACGTGTTCGGCATGATGCGGCGGATCGGCCGGGCGAAGGCCGGGCTGGCCGCCGACTACGCCGCCCAGCTGGCCCGCAGCGCCGGCAAGGTCGTCTTCTTCGCCAAGCACGTCGACGTCATGGACGCCGCCGAGGAGACCTTCGCCCGGCAGGGCGTGCGGTTCTCCTCCATCCGGGGCGACCAGACGCCGACGGCGCGGCAGCGGGAGGTCGACGCGTTCGTCACCGACCCCGACGTCCACGTCGCGGTGTGCTCGCTGACCGCGGCGGGCGTGGGGCTCAACCTGCAGGTCGCGTCCAACGTCGTGCTCGCCGAGCTGTCGTGGACCGACGCCGAGCAGACCCAGGCGATCGACCGCAGCCACCGCATCGGCCAGACCGAGCCGGTCACCGCGTGGCGGATCATCGCCGCCCAGACCCTCGACGCGCGGATCGCCGAGCTGATCGACACCAAGGCGGGCCTCGCCGCCCGGGCGCTGGACGGCTCCGACGAGGAGGTGTCCTCGTCGGCGGACGTGCAGCTCGAGGCGCTCGTGGCGCTGCTGACCGACGCGCTGCGGACGTCGTCCGGGCAGGAGGAGGCCCTCGGCGCCTGACCGCATCGCGCCGGTCCTCGTGCCGGGGACCGTTGTCCCGGCGTGGGGACCGGCGCGATGCTGCCCCATGGCGTCGAACCCCACGTACGAGCAGTCGAAGCAGGTCGCCGAGGCCGGCCGCGAGGCCGCGTGGACCCGGCCGTCGTTCGGCCGGGAGCTGTTCCTCGGCAACCTCCGCCTGGACCTGGTCCACCCGCAGCCGGAGCTCGACCCGGCCGCGGTGACGAAGGGGGAGGCGTTCCTCGAACGCCTCCGCGCCTTCCTCACCGAGCGCGTCGACCCCCAGCGGATCGAGCGGGAGGCGAGGATCCCCGCCGACGTGGTCCGGGGCCTCGGGGAGCTGGGCGCCCTCGGCATGAAGATCCCCGAGGAGTACGGGGGACTGGGGCTCAGCCAGGTGTACTACAACCGGGCGCTGGCCCTGGCCGGCACCTGGCACTCGTCGATCTCGACGCTGCTGTCGGCGCACCAGTCGATCGGCCTGCCCGAGCCGCTGCGCCTGTTCGGTTCTGAGGAGCAGAAGCGGACCTGGCTGCCCCGGCTCGCCCGCGACGCCGTCTCGGCGTTCCTGCTCACCGAGCCCGACGTCGGCTCCGACCCCGCCCGGATGAGCACCACGGCGGTCCCGACCGACGACGGCACCGGCTACCGGATCACCGGCACCAAGCTGTGGGCGACCAACGGCGCCATCGCCGACGTCGTCGTGGTGATGGCCGTCGTCCCCGCGTCCGAGGGCCACCGGGGCGGCATCACCGCCTTCATCTGCCCCACCGACCGCCCGGGCGTCACGGTCGAGCACCGCAACGCGTTCATGGGGCTGCGGGGCATCGAGAACTCGGTGACCCGCTTCGACGACGTCCTCGTCCCCGCGGGCGACGTCATCGGCGGCGAGGGGAGGGGGCTGCGGATCGCCCTCACCACGCTGAACACCGGCCGCCTGTCGCTGCCGGCGTTCTGTCTGGCGGAGGCCCGGTACGCCCTGAAGATCGCGCGCGAGTGGTCGGCCGAGCGCCGGCAGTGGGGCCGGCCGATCGGCGAGCACGACGCGATCGCGCAGAAGCTCGCGTGGCTCGCGGGCACCGCGTTCGGACTCGAGGCGGTGCTCGAGGTGTCCAGCCGCCTCGCCGACGACAAGCGCAACGACATCCGCATCGAGGCCGCCCTCGCCAAGCTCTACGGCTCCGAGCTCGGGTGGACCGCCGTCGACGAGATGGTGCAGATCCGCGGCGGCCGCGCCTACGAGACCGCCGAGTCCCTCGCCCGGCGCGGCGAGAAGCCGGTGCCGGCCGAGCAGATGCTGCGCGACATGCGCATCAACCGGATCTTCGAGGGCTCCACCGAGATCATGCACCTGCTCATCGCCCGCGAGGCCGTCGACCAGCACCTGCAGGTCGCGGGCGGCCTGCTCGGCGACTCCGGCCTGGCCGACAAGGCGCGAGCCGCCGGGAGGGCGGGCGCCTTCTACGCCCGGTGGTTCCCGGCGCTGGCCACGGGCCCCGGCCGGCGTCCCGGCGCCTTCGCCGAGTTCGGCGAGCTGGCCGGGCACCTGCGCTGGGCCGAGCGCTCCGCGCGCAAGCTCGCCCGCTCGACCTTCTACGCGATGGCCCGCCACCAGGGGCGCCTGGAGCGCAAGGGCCGGCTGCTCGGGCGGATCGTCGACATCGGCGCCGAGCTCTACGCCGTCGCCTGCGCCTGCGTGCACGCCGACACCCTCGCCCGCGAGCGGCCCGACCGCCGCCAGGAGGCGGTCGAGCTGGCCGACCTGTTCTGCGGCCAGGCCCGCCGCCGGGCCGGCCGGCTGTTCCGCGAGCTGTGGGCCAACGACGACGACCGCCAGTACGCGGCCGCGCAGCGGGTGCTCGCCGGCCGCTACGCGTGGTTCGAGGAGGACGTGCTCGACCCCGCCGGCGACGGCCCGATGATGCCGGCGCGCGCCCGGCCGGACGGGGCGCCGGTCCCGGTGGATGCCGCGGCCGCGCGGTAGGGGGCTGCCCGGGTGGCGGTGCACCGCGTGGAGCACGGGACCGGGCGGCCCGTGCTCGTGCTGCACGGCGCGGAGGTCGACCACCGCGAGACCGAGGCGTGCTCCGAGCCGCTGCTCGCCGCCGTCCCCGGCCTCCGGCGCGTCCACCCCGACCTGCCCGGGGGTGGCCGGACGCCCGCTCCCGCGGCCCTGCGCAGCGCCGACGACGTCCTCGGCGCGCTGCTCGCCTCCGCCGACGAGGGGACCGGCGGGGAGCGGTACCTGCTGGTCGGCCACTCGGCGGGCGGCCACCTCGCCCGGGCGACGGCCGCGCGGTGCCCCGCGCAGGTCGCGGGCCTCGCGCCGGTCTGCCCGCTGCTGCCGGGCGTGCGCGACGTCCCGGGGCACCGCGTCGTCGCCGGGCCCGGCGGGATCGGCGACGACGTCTTCCGGAGCTGCTTCGTGGTCCAGGCCCCGGAGATGCCCGAGCGGTACGAGCGCACCGTCGCCCCGGCTGCGGCCCTCGTCGACGAGGCGGCGGTGGAGCGGATCGGCGCCCGCCGGGAGCTCGCCCCGGACGGTGCGCCGCCCTACCCGGGCCCGACGCTGGTCGTGGCCGGGCGGCTGGGCTCCACGGTCGGGTACGCCGCCGCGGTGGAGCTGCTGGACGTCCACCCGCACGCCCCGCTCGCCGTCGTCGACGACGCCGGGCACGCGCTGCCCCACGAGCGGCCGGAGGTCCTGCGTGCGCTCCTCGCCGAGGGGCTGGCGCGCGTACGGCGACGGGACCGGTCCCCGACGCGCGGCGGGACATGACCGCGGGGACCGGCTCCCGGCCGGCCGGAGGAGCAGCCGGCCGGGCCCTGGCCCGGCTGCGGCGACGCGACCCCTCCCTGGCCGCCGTCCGGCGGGCCGGCCGGGTGACCGTCGCCTCCTGCGCGGCGTTCTACACCTGCCGGTACCTGCTCGACGCCCCGGTCGCCGCCGTCTACGGGGTGTTCGCGGCGGTCGCGCTGGGCGGCCTCTCCGAGGTCACGGGACGGCCGGCGGAGCGGACCCGGGTCTACGCCGCCAGCCTCGTGGCCGGCGCCGTGCTGGTCACCCTCGGCACCCTGCTCGCGGTCACCACGTGGACGGCGGTCCTCGGCATGCTGGCCGTGGGGTTCCTCGTCGCCTACGCCGGCGTCGGCGGGCCGCGCGTGGCCGGCGTGGTCAGCGGGCTGCAGCTGTTCTACGTGCTGCCGTGCTTCCCGCCGTACGCACCCGGCACCCTCGGCCAGCGGCTGCTCGGGATCGGGCTCGGCATCGCGCTCCTCGCCCTCGCCGACCGGGTCCTGTGGCCGGCCCCGGCGCCGGTGGACCCCGCCGTCCGCCTGGCCGACGCCGCGGGGCAGGTGGCCGCGTACGCGGGGGTGCTCGCCCGCGAGCTGCGGGACGGCGGCGAGGCGGGGTCGTCCGCGCTGCGGGCCGCTGCGGTGGACGCCGCGGCCGCCCTGCGGCTGAGCGCGCTGCCGGTCGCGGAACGGCCGCTCGGGCCCGGCGTGCGCGACCGGTGCCTGGTGCGGGCCGCGGCGGCGCTCCGCGTGGTCGCCGGCCGCCTGGGCGCGCTCGCGGACGCGTGGCCCGCCGGCGGGGGGCAGGTGCACCCCGCGACCGCGCAGCTCGTGGCGGCGGTCGGGGACGCCGTGGCCGATGCGGGGGAGGCCCTGCGCGGCGCCGGGCCGCCGCCGGCGACCGGCCGGCTCGAGGCCGCGCTCGCCGCCTTCCGCGACCGGCGCGGGCAGCAGCTGCCGGCGGTCGCCGTCGACCCTCCGGCGCTGCGGGCCGGTGTGGGCGCCGTCGCCGTCGCGGAGGCCGCCCGGAGCCTGGTGCTGACCGTCCGCGGCGCCGTCGGTGCCCTCGTCGCCGATCCGGCGGACGTCCCCGCGGACCTCTGGTTCCTCACCGCCTCTCCCCGCCGGCTGTGGTGGCAGCGGCTGCGCACGCACCTGACACCGCGGTCGGTGTACCTGCAGAACGCGGTGCGGCTGGCGCTCGGCCTCGCCGCGGCCCGCACCGTCGCCGGGGTCCTCGACCTCGCGCACGGCTTCTGGGTGCTGCTGGCGACGCTGAGCCTCATGCGGACCAGTGCGGCCGGCGACCGCTCGGTGCTGGCCCGCGCGGTGGCCGGCACCGCCGTCGGCGCCGTGGTCAGCGGGGTGGCGCTGTTCCTCGTCGGCGGGGACACGGCTGTCTACGCGTGGGCGCTGCCGGTCGTGATGGTGGTGTGCCTGGCGGCCGGCCCGCTCTCCGGGGTGGCGGCGGGGCAGGCCGGGTTCACCGTCGTCGTCGCCCTGCTGTTCGCCCAGGTCGGGCCGGCGGACTGGCGCATCGCCGAGGTCCGCTTCGAGGACGTCCTCGTCGGCGGGCTCGTCGGCGTCCTGATCGGCACCGCGGTGTGGCCGCGCGGGGGGCGGGGGGAGCTTGTCCGGGCCGCCGGGGAGTGCCTGCGGGCGGGCGCGGCGGAGGTCGTGGCCGTCGTCGGCCAGCTGACCGGGGCGGGGCCGGCGCCCCCGACCGCGCTCGGCCGGCTGGCCGGGCTGCTCGACCACACCTACGCGCAGTACCGGTCCGAACCGGCCCGGCCCGGGGCCCGGGTGGACTGGCTGGCCGTGCTCGGCGTGGTGCACCGCCTCGACCACTACGCCCGGACCCTGCGGGCCCGGTACCCCGCTGCCGGGGCACCACCCTGGCCGCGGCTCGCCGCGCAGCTGCGGACCGCGGCCGCGGACGTCGCCGCCGGTTACCAGGGGGTGGCGGCCGCCCTCGGCGCCGGCCGGGTGCTCCCGGCCCGGCCGGCCGTGCGGGTGGACCCGGTGCCCCGCGAGGAGCTCGCCGCGGCCCCGGACGACGCGCTGCGCGTGCTCGACACCTGGGGCTGGCTGCTGACGACGGCGGACGACCTGGCCGGCGTCGGCCGCGCCCTCGCGCCCGCCGCCCCGGCCGCGGCGGCGCCCCGTCAGCGCTCGAAGCGGTAGTGCAGGACGACCGTCCCCCGGCGGGACCAGGCCGTGCTGTGCGACGCGAGCCGGTGGTACAGGCGCAGCAGCGGCGGGAACAGGGCGACCTCGGGCTCCCGGCTGAGCAGGATCTCCCGGACCAGGTGCAGGCGCGGGTCCCAGCGTTCGAGTTCCTGCGGGTCGTCGATGCCGGGGAACCGGAGGAGCCCGGAGACGGCCCTGGTGCCCGGCACGAGCCGGGTCGCCCGGAGGGCGAAGCGGGAGTAGCTGTTGAAGGCGATCTCCCCGGAGGGGAAGTGGCCGGTGAGCCGGTCGAGCAGGGCGGTCACCTCGCTCCGGTCGAGGAACCCGACCAGGCCGTCGGCGACGACCACCGCCGGACGGCCGGCCGGGACCGCGTCCAGCCAGTGCCCGTCCCGCACGTCCGCGGCGATCGTGCGGGTCCGCGCGCGGGCGGGCACGACGGCGTCCCGGACGGCGACGACGGCGGGCAGGTCGACGTCGAACCAGTCCACGGTGGGCGGCGGGGCGATCCGCGCCCACCGGGTGTCCAGCCCGGCGCCCAGGTCCAGCCCGACGGCGTCCGGGTGGCGGTGCACGAAGTCGGCCGCGATCTCGTCGAGGCGCTTGGCGCGCAGCGCGCAGCTGGTGACCAGGTTGGCGTCGACGTGCACCCGGGTGGCGTCCGGGCCGAGCTCCCGGACGATCTCGTCGGCCAGCGCGTCCCCCAGGACGGGACGCGGCGAGCGGGCGTCCGCCGCCCGGGAGCGGAGCGTCACGAGGAGGCTCTGCTCCAGCGGCGTCAGGGCCGGCAGGGTGGTGACCATCGGATCGGCTCCCGGTGTGTCAGGCCCCCGTGGGACCAGCCAAGCCCTCCGGAGGCGCGCCGCTCCAGGGCACTTCGTCCCCGGGCTCGCCCGGGGGCGAGACCTCGGACCACCGGGTGCGCAGGCCTGTTTCCGCGGAGGTGCCGGTGCGACGATCGCCACGTGCTCCACCGGCGTCTCCGGTGTGCCGTCGCGATCGCCGTGCTGGTCGCCTCGGCCGCGTGCGGGTCGGGTGACGGGGCCGCGGGAGGCCCGTCGCCGACCGGCGCGCCACCGACCGTGGGCCCGGACGAGCCGTGGATCGTGTTCCAGGGCGTCGAGCTCGGTCTCACGCTGGCGCGCCCCGGTGGCTCCGGCGTGCACACCATCCTCGACGGGGAGACGGTGCACCCCGACTGGTCGCCGGACGGCTCCGAGATCGCCTACGTCGAGGCCGAGGACGGCCGCGGCCGGGTCTGGCTGACGGACGTGGCGGGCGAGCAGCCGCGGCCGCTCCTCGGGTCCTCCCCGGCCGGTCTCGAGGACCTCTACTGGGAGAACCCGGCGTGGTCCCGCGACGGTGCGCGCATCGCCATGGTCGGCTACGACGGCGACCCGAACGAGACAGCACCCGCCCGGTCCGTCCTCGCGATCGTCGACGTCGCCACCGGCGAGCTCACCGTGGCCGGCGAACTCGCGCTCGCCGACGGCCGGCTGCACAGCTTCCCCCGCTGGTCGCCCGACGGCGACGCGCTGGTCATGAACGTCGACCACTTCACCGGCGAGGTCTGGGACGGTGCCACCGTCGCGGTGAGCCGGTCCGGCACGGGCGGCTGGAGCCCGCCGGTGGACATCACCGAGGTCGGCCCGTTCGGGCGGGTCGACTGGCACCCCGACGAGGACCTCATCGTGTTCGGCGACCACGACATCGGCGGCGAGCAGGACACCGACGAGCCGACGAACCTGTTCACCATCCGGCCGGACGGCACGGAGCGGCGCCCGGTCACGGACTTCGGACCCGGCGAGGAGCGGGCCACCCAGCCGACCTGGACGTCCGACGGCCGCATCCTGTTCACGTACGTGACCGGGGACGGCGACCTCGACCGGGCCGTCGCGCAGATCGACCCCGACGGATCGGACCTGGAGGTCCTCCTCGAGCCGGAGCTCGTCGGCCCGGGGAACCGGCCGCACCCGCGCCTGCGCCCACTGCCGCTCCAGGCGGAGTGAGCGCCGCCGAAGGCACCGACCTCGGCGCGAGCCCGGTGGGCCAGGCGGTCGACCCGGACGTACGGACCTGCCACCGACCCGCCGGCTCCCGCTACCGGGCCAGGCGCAGCGGCGCCGCGACGGGGGCGGGGACGGCGGCCGCTGCCGATCCTCCGGGGAGGAGGACGAGCGCGGGACGGGACGCGGTCGCCCGGGTGCCGGCGAGCCGGGCCCGGAGGGAGACGTTCGCGTAGCCGGTGGGCAGCCGGCGGCACTCCTCGGGGGAGGGCGGTGGCGACGGAGGAGTGCCGGCGTCCTGTGCCAGGTGGACGTAGAGGATGCCGTCCGCGGGGTCGTAGGTCCTCACCTCGTCCTCACCTCCTCCCGGATCCGCCGACGCGGTGGCTCCGGTGTGCGGTGGCTCCGGTGTGCGGTGGCTCTGGTGTGCGGTGGTGACACCTGCGGTGCGATCCGGACAGCCACAGTGTGGCCCCGGGGTGTGACAGGACCGGCCCTCGCTCCGACCGCCGTCGGGCCGCCCGGACGGCGCGGTCAGCGCGCCAGGAAGTGCACGCCGAGCCAGGCCCACGCGAGGAGCACCGTCAGCCGGCCGGGGGTCGTGCGCATCGCCGCAGCGAGTGCCTGCGCCAGGGGAGCCGGGGAGCCCCTCCGGCGGGCGGAGACCTCCAGGGACAGGCCGGCGGCGAGGAGCAGCAGCACCGCCGTGACCGACACCGCGGTGCCGGTCACGACCGCTCCGGAGGAGCCGCGGGCCGGGTCAGCAGCCAGGCTCCGGCCGCCAGCCAGCCCAGGGTCGCCGCCGCCCGCGCGGCCGGGTGCGCGAGGAGCGGGTCGGCGAGGTCGCTCAGGGCCGGCAGGTCGCGGTCGAGGAGGGTGACCGCCTCCCACGCCAGGGCCGCGGCCAGCCAGGCGAGCCAGGGCAGGGCCCGGCGGCCGACCCGCGGGGCGGCCGCGCCGGCGTGCGCGGCCAGCCCGGCCGCCGTCGCCAGCAGGCCGGTGCCGCCGACGGCCAGCAGCGCGCCGGGGGACAGCTCCCCGGACACGGGAACGGCGGCGGTGCACCCGGCGGCCACGACCGCGGCCGCGACCCGGCGGGTGCGGGAGGGGGATCCCACCGGTGCATGCTCGCCCATCCCGGCGCCGGGGGACGCTCAGCCGACCACCCAGGTGTCCTTGGCGCCGCCGCCCGCGAGGCGTCGACCACCAGCTCGCCCCCGGTCAGGGACACCCGGGTGAGGCCGCCCGGCAGCACGGTCGTCTCCTCGCCGGCGCAGAAGGCGTACGGCCGGTAGTCCACCTGCCGCGGCACGAGCGCGCCGTCGACGACCGTGGGGTGGGTCGACAGCGCCACCGGCTCCTGGGCGATCCACTCCCCGGGGGTCGGCCAGGACGGCGGCGCGGGCGCGCGCGAGCCGGCCGGCGTCCGCGCGCGGGCCGATGGGCACGCCCCAGCCGCCCGGGCCCGAGCGCGGCTCGTGCACCGGCTCGGGCAGCCGGTCCAGCGCCTCCCGGCACCGCGCCGGGTCGCCGAGGTCGTAGGCGGGCTGGGAGCGCAGCCGCGGCTCCTCACCGAGGAAGAACCGGACCGGGTCCTCGACGGAGGGGAAGGTGCGCTCGTCGTCGGCGACGCCGGTGCCGAACGCGTTGACCACCGCCACCGTGCCGGCGCGCAGCGGGCCCAGCAGCAGCTCGCCCAGCTCGGTGGGCCGGCCGTCGTCGCGGGTCAGCCGCTCCTCGCTGGTGCGCCGCCACAGGACGTCGACCCGGCGCCCGTCCGGCAGCAGCAGCTCGTCCCCGCGGGCGACGAGCTGCGAGTCAGCACCACCGGCGCGCCGACCATCTCCCCGAACCGGTCGATCTCCCAGGGCACCGAGCTGCGCGGCCCGTCACCGAGCACGGCCACGACCGGGTCCGGCACGTCGGTGGCGGCGGCGAGCATCCGCCGCGCCGCCGCGACGGCGGCCTCCCGCACCGGCGCCGGGCCCGGCTGCACGCCCGGCCGCGGTGCCACCAGGTCCCGCGCGGCCAGCGCGAAGGCCAGCAGCGACGGGGTCCGCACGTCGTCCTCCAGGACGACGAGCCGCCCGTCGGCGCCGCGGACGAGGTCGGGCCCGGCCGTACCGATCCAGCGCCGCGGCGGCGGGAGCCCGGGTGCCAGGTGGCGGTTGGTGTCGAGCACCCCGGCCGGCAGCACCCCGGCCCGCACCGCCTCACGCGGACCGTGGGCGTCGGCGACGGCCTCCAGCGCGCGCAGCCGCTGGGTGACGCCCGCGGCCACCTCCTCCCACTCGGACCGCTCGGGCACCCGCGGCACCGGGTCGACCGTGAACGGGTGCGCCTCGCCGGCGGGGCCGTGCTCCACGCCGATGCCGGCGACCGCGCGGGCCACGTCGGCGGCCGGCGCGCCCGGGCCCTACGCGCGGGCGGCGGCCAGCGCCGCGGCGGCGTGCGGCCGGTCGGAGCCGTCGGGCAGCAGCACCTCGTCGAGGCCGTCCTCCGGCCTCACGCGGCCGCCGCCGGGCGGTTCGCGGCCGCGCGCTCGGCGACCGCGAGCGCGGCGCGGGCCACCCACCGGCCCTGCTCGGGGTCGGTGACGTCGAAGCCGAAGGGGGCGTTGGCCTCCAGCGCGAGCAGCCGGCCGCCCGGCTCGACGAGCACGTCCACGCCCATCAGCCCGCCGCCGAGCGCGGCGACCATCCGCGAGGCCAGCTGCGCCATCTCCGGCGGCGCCTCGTACACCTTCGGGTACACCGTGCCGTGGGTGACCAGCGCCCCCTCCTCCCGGGACTTCTCGTAGACCAGCGAGGTGGCGGTGGGCGTGGCGAAGACCCGCGCGCACGCCGGCTCGGCGATCCACTCCTGCAGCAGCGACGTGCCGCGCCGGTGCCCGCCGGCCGCCTCGTGCTCCCGCCAGCCGGCCTCGACCGCACCGGCGGCGTCGAGGTCGCCCACCAGCTCGACGTAGCGGGCACCGTCACCGAGCGAGGGCTTGAGCACCATCCGCCGTCCCGGCATCGGCCACTCCCGGACCCGGGCGAGGTCCCACGCGGCCGGCTGCGGCACGCCGGCGGCCGCCCACACGGCGTGGGTCACCAGCTTGTCGGCGGAGGCGACCAGGGAGGTGACGGGGTTGAGCAGCGGCACGCCGGCCGCCTCGAGCAGCGTGGCCAGGGCGAAGGTCGGCGCGTAGGCCACGACCTCCTCGACCAGCACGTGCGCGATCGCCAGGTCGTAGCGGCCCGGTGGCGGGCCGGTGACCGGCCAGCCGTCCGGCACCCGGGCCAGCCGCTCGACCTCCGCGCCCTCCGCCTCCAGCGCCCGCACCCACGCGGCCGCGTAGCCGGCGTCCTCGTACCAGTCCTCGTCGGTGATCACCAGCAGCACGCGCACGCCGCCCTGGTGCCCGGGCTCCGGGCCCGCCGAACCCCGCGGGCCCGGCGCAGCACCGACGCGACACGGGGGACACCCGTCAGGACACCGGGCGGTCCTACGGTGCGGACGCATGACGCAGGTGGTGTCGGGGAGCCGGTCCCGGGACGGGCGCTCGGCGGCGGCCCGCCGGCGGCGCTACACCGCCGAGCTCGCCGGGGTCCTGCCGCCGAGCGGGCCCTTCGAGGCCTGGCGGGCGGCCGGCGGGGAGCCGGCGCCGGACTTCGCCCGGCTGCCGGCCCGCACCGGCCTGTGGTCCCCGGTCGAGGGCCTCCCCGGCGGCCGCGCCGGTGCCGCCGGGTGGCCGGCGCGGCGGGCGGTGCTGCGCGCCCGCTGGCGGCGGTGGCTGACCGGGGACCTCCCGCCCGCACCCCGCCGCTCGCCCGCCCGCGTCGACCGGGTGCGCACGGCGGGCGGCGTGGAGGTCCGGGAGCTCGTCGTCGGCGCGGGCTGGTCGGTGCGGGCGCGGCTGCTGCTGCCCGTGCCCGCGGCGGGCGTGCGCCGCGACGTCCCGGTCTACCTCCTGCAGTCCGGCCACGGGTCGTGGGCGGAAGCGGCGCTGGCCCGCGGGTGGGGGGCCTGCCTGGTCTCGGCCGCGGACGGCGACGACGACACCGAGGACGTGGAGCGGGCCTTCCCCTCGGTGGTCGCCGGCCGGCTGGCCTGGCGGGCGTGGGCGCTGTCCCGGGTCCTCGACGCGCTGCAGGACCAGGCCGGCGTCGACGCCCGCCGGGTGCTCGTCGGCGGGCACAGCCGCAACGGCAAGACCGCGCTGCTCGCCGCCGCGTTCGACGACCGCTTCGCCGGCGTCGTGTCCAGCTCCAGCGGCGTGCTGGGCGCCATCCCCGCCCGGCTGTGCACCGACCGGCACTTCGGCGAGGGGGTGGAGCTGCTCACCCGGCACTACCCGGGCTGGTTCCACCCGCGGCTGCGCTGGTTCGCCGGGCGGGAGCACCGGCTGCCCACCGACGCGCACGAGCTGCTCGCGCTGGCCGCCCCGCGCCCGGTGCTGGTGTCGGTGGCGGTCGAGGACCCGGTCGAGCGCGTCCCGGCCGCCCGGGCCGCGGTGGACGCCGCGGGGGAGGCCCACGCGCTGCTCGGCCGGCCCGACGCGCTGGAGCTGGTGCTGCGCCCGGGCGGGCACCGGGCCGACGGGTCCGCGGTGGCCGCCCAGCTGGACTGGGCGCAGGCGGTGCTCGGCGGCCCACCCCGCCGTCCCGGGCGCGCGCCGGGAGCGCCGACGCCGGTCCCGTGGCCGGCCGACCGGGTGCGCCCGGGGCCCCGCCCGGTCCGCGGCGAGGAGCTGCGCGCCGCCGTCCGCGCCGCGCTCGGTCCGGCCGGGACCGCCGCCGGCTGGGCGGGGGAGGAGGACCTGCGGACCCCGGACGGCGTGGCGGTCACCCTCCTGCGCCCGCCGGACGGGGGCAGGAGCCGCGGGCTGGTGCTCTGGCTCGGCCCGCCGTGCGCGGCGACCGGGTGGCGGGCCGGGTACGAGCAGGCCGAGCCGCTGCCCGCGCTGCTGGCCGCGGCCCGCTGGGCCGTCGCCTGCCACGACCCGGTCGGCAGCGGCTCGCGGCACGGCGAGCACCCCGGGCCGGGCTCCTCCCCGCTGGGCCGGATGACCGCCGACGCGGCCGCGGTGGCCGCCGTCGCCGCGGCGGCCACCGGGCACGACCGGGCCTGGGTCGCCGCCTACGGCACCGGGGCGCTGGTGGCGCTGCACCTGTCCGCCCTGGGGGACGTGCCGCCGGCCGGGATGGTGCTCACCGCCCCGAGCTGCGGGGAGCCGCTGCTGCGCGCCCGGCCCCGGTACACGCTCGCGGACCTGCTCGCGACGACGGCAGACCGCCCCGCGGTGGTGCTCGACCCCGCCTGGGACCCCGAGGCGCCGGCCGGCGCGGTGGCCGCCGCCTGCCGGGCCGCCGGGGTGCCGCGGGTCCCGCTGGCCGACTGGCACCGGCTGTCGGCCGCCACCCGGGCGGCGATGGTCGACTGGCTGGACCGGCACGGTCCCCGGCAGGCTCCGTGAGCACGGTCCGCTGACCCGCCGCCGAGGAGGCACCCCGTGATCGACGACGTCGTCGCCCGCTGGCACCGCTACATGGAGAGCAAGGCGCCGGACGTCCTGGACGAGCTGCTCGCCGACGACGTCGTCTTCTACTCGCCGGTGGTGTTCACGCCGCAGGAGGGCAGGGCGATCACCACGCGGTACCTCCAGGCGGCGGCCGACGCCCTCGCCGGCGACGGTCCCGACGGGACGTTCCGGTACACCAAGCAGGTCGTCGCGGGCGACACCGCGGTGCTGGAGTTCGAGACGAGCGTGCAGGGCAGGTACGTCAACGGGGTCGACATCGTGCGCTGCGACGACGCCGGGCGGATCGTCGAGTTCCGCGTGATGATCCGCCCGCTGCAGGCGATCCAGGCCGTCCACGAGCAGATGGGCAGGCGCCTGACCGCCGGCTCCTGACGGGCGCCCCGCGCGGGGCGGCCGGGGCGGCCGTGGATCCGCCCGCCCCGGGGACCTACCGTGCGGGGGTGGACGGCGTCCTGGCTGCCCTCGCTGCGTCGAAGCTCGCCCGCCTCCCCGCCCCCGCCCAGCGGCGGCTGCTCACGGGGGCGCGTCTCGTCCGCGTGCCGACCGGTTCGGTGATCCACCGGCAGGGCGAGACGGCCGAGCTGCTGGAACTGGTGGTGGACGGTCTCGTCCGCGTGTTCGTCACGGCGCCGGACGGACGCAGCCTGACCGTGCGGTACGCCCGTCGCGGAGCGCTCGTCGGCGTCGTGTCGATGTACGGGGCCGACTTCCGCCTGCCCGCGGGGATCCAGGCGGTGGTCGACTCCGAGGTGCTGCGTCTGTCGCCCGACGTCGTGCGCCGCGCCGCCGCCCAGGACCCGCAGGTGGCCGACGCGCTCCTGCGCGAGATGGCCGAGCGGGCGCTCAGCTTCATCTCCGAGATCCCCGGCAGCGCCTTCACCACCGTGCGGCAACGGGTCGCCCGGCACCTCCTGGACCTGGCGTCCCAGGGGTCCCGGACCGCCGGGGGCACGCGGCCGGTGCTGACCGTCCCCGTGAGCCAGCAGGCGCTCGCCGATGCGGTGGGCAGCGTCCGTGAGGTGGTGGTGCGGGTGCTGAGGGAACTCCGGGAGGCCGGGGTGATCGCCACGCACCGGGACCACATCGACGTCCTGGACCCCGTCCGGCTGAGCCGGGAGCAGGGTGGAACCTAGGTCCCTGTCGCGCCCGCCCGTCGTCCCGACACTTCTCTCATGACCACCACGACGGATCCCGGGGGCGTCCGGTCCACGGCCGCCCCGGTCAGCGACACGGCCGTCGCCGGCCTCCGTGCCGCGCTGCGGGGCGAGGTCCTCACCGCTGCGGACGCCGGGTACGACGAGCACCGCAGGCTCTGGAACGGGTCGATCGACGGCCGGCCCGCCGTCATCGCCCGCTGCACGGGCGCGGACGACGTCCGCGCCGCCATCCGCTTCGGCCGCGACGAGCAGCTGCCCATCGCCGTCCGCAGCGGAGGGCACAGCTTCCCGGGGCTGTCCACCTGCGACGGCGGCCTGGTGATCGACCTCCGGCGGATGAACAGCGTCCGGCTGGATCCGGACTCCCGGGTGGCGGCCGTCCAGGCGGGGGTGCTGCTGGGGGAGCTGGACGAGCGGACCCAGGAGCACGGGCTGGTCGTGCCGGCCGGCATCGTCTCCCACACCGGGCTGGCCGGGCTGACCCTCGGGGGTGGCATCGGCTGGGTCATGCGCCGCCACGGCCTCACCGTCGACTCCCTGCTGTCCGCGGACGTGGTGACCGCCGACGGCGAGGTCGTCCGGGCCGGCGAGGACGAGAACGCGGACCTGTTCTGGGGGTTGCGCGGCGGCGGCGGCAACTTCGGGGTGGTCACCGACTTCCGGTTCCGCATGCACCCCCTGGGGCCGCAGGTGATGGCCGGGGCGACCTTCTGGTCGACGGACGACGCCGAGCGGGTCCTGCGCTTCTACCGGGACTGGGTTGCCGAGGGTCCCGAGGAGCTGATGACGATCGTCGTCCAGCGGCTCGCCCCGGCCCTGCCGGTGGTCCCGCCGGAGCTGGTCGGCCGGCCGGTGGTGGCGGTGGCGGCCTGCTACGCGGGCGACGTCGACGAGGGGCAGCGGGTCCTGGCGCCGATGCGGGGATTCGGGACGCCGGTGCTGGACGTCGTGTCGCCCCGGCCGTTCGTGGCGCACCAGAAGATGTTCGACCCCTCGTTCCGGCACGGCTGCTGGTACTCCGTCCGCTCCTGCGACGTGGCGCGGCTCAGCGACGACGTGATCGACGTCGTCGTGGAGTTCGGCCGCCGGATCACCTCGCCGCTCAGCAGCGTGGCGTTGTGGCAGATGGGCGGGGCGGTCGCCCGGGTCCCGGACGACGCCACCGCCTTCAACGGCCGGTCCGCCGGGTTCACCTTCAACATCAACGGCAACACCGCCGGTCCGGACGGCTTCGAGGAGCAACGCCAGTGGGCGCGCGACTACTGGACGGCCCTGGCCCCGTTCCACACCGGCGTCTACGTCAACTTCCTCATGGAGGAGGGGCAGGCCCGGGTGAGGCAGGCCTACGGGGAGGCCAAGCTCCGGCGACTGACCGCGCTCAAGCGGCAGTACGACCCGACGAACCTGTTCCGGCGCAACCAGAACATCGCCCCGGGATGAGGTGGAGGGCGGCGCCCCGGGTGCTGGAGCGGACGCCCACACACCCGGGGCCTCCTGCCCGGGGACCGGTGACGGCGCGGGCGGGGTCCCGCCCGCGGAGGTCGGTCAGGCCTTGGCCTTCCGCGGGCGCATCAGCCGCTCCATCTCCCTGGCGGCCCGCTGCTTCTCCTTGCGCTCGTCGCGCTTGGCCTTGACGGCCTTGCCCGACCTCTTCGTCGCGTGGTCGTCGTGGGGCGACTTGTCGGCCATCGGAGTGCTCCCTCGTCGACGGCAGGACCTCCTTGCTACATCCGGTCGCCCGGTCGCGCCAGGGAGTCCGGCGCGTCCGCTCGACCCGGGACGGGACTTCGCCCGGCCGGGACACGACTCCACCCGGAGACGCCGGTCCACACCCGCCGCTCGCGGGCCCGCCCTCGACGGCGCCGGACCTCCGTGGCGCCGCCTGCCGCGTCCTCCACGGCCCCCGGCACGGCTCAGCGCGGCCAGCGCACCTCGATCCGGGTGACGGAGACCTCGATCCACGACCCGGTGGGACGCGTCGACAGCGCCTCCCGAGCCGCCTGCTCCAGCACGTGGCGTGCCGCCTCGGCGGCCCGTGCGGTGACGGCCGCCGCGACCGCGAGCGCCGAGGCGGTGACCAGTGACCCGGCGGTCGTGCCGCGGGACAGCGCCGGGAGCAGGGACCGCACCGCGGCCGGCACCGTGCCCAGCGGCGCACGGCGCCGGGGCACCCGGCTGCCGTCCGCCCGGTAGATCTCGCTCGGCTCGATCGGCTGCTGCCCGGCCACGGCGCCACCCCTTCCGTCCCCGACGCCCGATCCTCCCACCGGGCCCTCCCCGCGACGAGCGGTCCCGTGCGCGGAGTGGACGGCACGCCCACGGGACGGTGCGCCGCCCCCGGCACCGCCCGAGCTCGCGGGGACGGAAGACGTCCCGATCACGCAGTGGATCCCTACGCTGGTGCCGTGGGCAACATCGGCAAGGAAGTCCGCCGCATCGAGGTCCTGCCCGTGCCCGAGCCGCCCCTCGAGCCGGTCTCCCCGGAGCGACCCCAGCCGCCCCGGGATCCCTCGCCCGTGAAGTAGCAGCGGTGGATCCCTACGGTGGCTTCGAGCCACGTGTGGGCCAGATCAGAGCGCTGCGCACCTTCCGGATCGGTCCGGACGGTGCCCTCTACCCGCTGTTCTCCACCGATCCCTGGCACGACGGCGCCAACGAGGCGCGCTGCCTGAACGGGGACCGCCCGCCGCACCCCAGCCCTGCTCCGGACTGCACGTGCGGCTTCTACGCCTTCGGCACGGAGCAGTGGGCCGGGGACCAGCCGCGCAGCCGCCACGTCCTCGCCGTGGTCGCCTGCTGGGGTCACGTCGTCGCGGGGACCCGCGGTCTGCGCGCCGAGTACTGCCGGATCGAGGCGCTCTGGCTGTCGGGCGCCGTGCCGGTGGACCTCACCGCGCGGGTCCGGCGGAACCACCCCTCCGTGGCGGTCTACGAGGACCGGTCCCGGATGCTCGCCGAGCACCCGCCCACCGAGCTGGACTGCTACGAGCGGCCGGGCCGCGGAACCGGTCGCCCGGCGGGACGCCTGTGGTGGTCGGCCGCGATCGCGGCGGCCGTGCTGGGCGTCCTCCCTGCGGACTGGCTCGGGGGTGCCCGCAGCGCCGCGCTGCTGTCGGTGGTCCTGGGAACGGCCTTCGGGCTGGGCGTCCTGCCCCTCGCCCGGCGCGGTGTCGACAGCGGCGGGTCCGGCCGGCGCCTGCTGTGCCTGGCGACCTCGGTGTGGCTCTTCGCCTCGTTCCTGGGGCCCCTCGGCGCGGTGTTCGTGCGGTTGCCCCTGCTGCAGGCGGCGTCGATCGCCGGCCTGCAGCACGTGTGCCTGCTCATCGAGGGCCGCCGCATACCGGACCGGATCCCCTGACCGCACGCCGCTCGCTCCGCTGGGCCGGGGCGTCGGTCCCGGCGGGGGGCCGCGTCGTCGCGGCGCCCCTCACGCCCGCTGGTCGACGGGTCCCCGCGCGGCCGGGGGTGCCGGGGTCCGCGGCCGCGGTGCCGGCCCGGCCGTGACCGCCCCCGCCGCCGTCCGCAGGGCCTCCTCGGCCTCGGCGACGAGGCGGGCGACCAGCTCGCGGGCCGGGACGACGTCGTGGACGAGCTGGACCGACTGCCCGGCGAACGGCAGCAGGTCGTGGCCGCCGCCGGCCCGCACGCGGGCGCGCAGCTCGTGCCCCACGCGCTCCGGGTCGACCGTCTCCGGCGCCCGCTCCAGCCGGGAGACCAGCTCGGTCCGCAGCGCCCGGGGCGCGTACGGCTGCCCGATCTGCGGGAGGGTGAACCGGGGCATCACCCGCTCGCTGTGCGGGACCTTGACCGCGTCGGTGGCGTCCGCGGCCACGATCCGGTCCTTCCACTCCTGGTCGACGCCCATCTCGGGAGTGGCGAGGAAGCGGGTGCCCAGGCTCGCCCCCTGCGCCCCGAGCGCGAGGGCGGCGGCCAGGCCCCGGCCGTCGGCGATGCCGCCGGCGGCGACCACCGGCACGTCCCCGGCCAGGTCGACGACGGCCGGCACGAGGACCAGGCTGCCGACCCACCCGCCGTTGCCGCCGGCCTCCGTGCCCTGGGCGACCAGCACGTCGGCACCGGCCTCCAGCGCGGCCTCCGCGGCCCGGACGTCACCGACCGCCTGGATCCAGCGGATCCCGGCGTCGTGCGCACGCGCGACGAGGTCGGCGGGGACGCCCATGTGGAAGCTGATCGCCGCGGGGGCGAACTCGAGCGTGGCCGCGAACGCCTCGGGGTCGAACGGCCGCCCGGTGTGGTTGACCGCGAAGGGGCGGTCGGTGCTCTCCCGCACCCGCTGCCACTGCGCGCGCAGCTCCGACGGCCGGCGCAGCGCGGTGCCGAGGCTGCCGAGCGCCCCGGCCCGGCAGACCTCCACCGCCAGCGCCGTCTCGTCCCAGGGCCCGAACGGCGCGACCACCACCGGCACGGCGATGTCGAGCAGGTCGCACATCCGGGTCCGCAGCATCGCGAGCTCCAGGAGGAGGGCGGGACACGGAGTGTGGCCCCCGGCGGCGTGCGGGGCCAGGGTGCCGTGCGCGCCGCCGCAACGGCGTGCCGCGGGTGGTCGTCGCGCGGGTGGTCGTCGCGCGGGGGCCGGGGCGGTGCGGCGGCCTGGTCGGGTGGGCGTCCGTGCTCCGTCGTCGCGGCGGACCGCGACGCCCGGACGGTCACCAGGTCGGCAGGCTGTCGGGGTACAGCAGCCTGACGATCCCGCCCCAGAGGTCGGTCGCGGGGACGGCCTCGCCGTCGGCCGCGTTCACCATCACCACCACGCTCGCCCCCTGCTCCGGCAGGTGGGAGACCACGTCGCTGTAGCCGAAGACCGAGCCGTTGTGGCCGACCCAGTCCCCGAGCCGGAGGACGCCCAGGCCGTACTGCACCCGGATGCCGCTCGAGGTGAGCGGCGTCCACTCCTGGCGCAGCCGGGCGGTCTCCGGGGTGAGACCGGCCCCGGTCGCCAGCTGTTCGGCGTAGCGGGTCATGTCCGCCACGGTGGAGACGACCGCGCCGGCGGTGAACGGGACCTCGGGGTTGCTGTACGTGACGTCCCGGGGCTCCTCGGCAGGGTCCGGCGGTGCCAGCTCGCTGTCGGTGTTGACGTAGCCGTGGGCGAACGGCTCGGGCAGGGCCGCGGTCGTGGGGTACGACGTCTCCGGCAGGCCGAGCTCCTCGATCACCGAGGTGGTCACCTGCTGTGCCGAGCGGCCGGTGACCCGCTCGAGGACCAGCCCGAGCAGCACGTACTCCGAGTTGGAGTACACGGTCGCCCCACCCGGTGGGGTGGCCTCGCCGGCGTGTGCGCGGATGATCTCGAGCGCGTCGTAGGGGGACCACCCCGGCAGGAGCGGATCGGCGGCGTACCGCGCCAGGAAGTCCTCGTCCGCGACGAAGTCGTACACACCGGCGCGCATGCCCAGGAGGTCCCGGATCGTGATCTCGTCCCCGTGGGGGATGTCGGGGACGTACTCGTCCAGGCGGTCGTCGAGGGACAGCCGCCCCTGGTCGACCAGGCGCAGCACCGCCTGGGCGGTGAGGGTCTTGGTGACGCTGGCGATGCGGTAGTGCACGTCGGTGGTCATCGGGGTCCCCGCGGTGTCCGCGGTCCCGTAGGCCTGCAGGTAGCTCCCACGGGCCGGGTCGGAGATGCCGACCACCGCGCCGGTGACGCCGTCGGTCAGCGCGGCCCGCGCCAGTTCGTCGATCCGTGCGGCGAGGTCCGGGTCGAGGGTCGCGGCCGGGGCGGGAGCGGACCCCGCCGGGTGCTCGGGGGTGGCGGTGAAGCCGGTCGTCCCGGCCCCGGCGAGCAGGGCGAGGGCGAGGGCGGCGGGTCGCATCCATCGGCGCACGAGGAACAGCTCCTCCCGTGGAGGGGACGGGGTGGGGTCCCGGGGCCGGGCCCCGTCGTGGGGACCCGGCCGGCCGGGTGCCGGTCAGCCGGCGTAGAGCTCGTCGATCACCGTCCTGGCGAGCTCGACGGCCGGGCCCTCGCCGTTGGGTGCGGGGGCGGTGGAGGCCCAGGTGACGACGGTGATGTCCCGCACCGGGTCGTGGCCCATGAAGGAGTTGGTCCCGGGGAGCTCACCGGTGTGCCCGTACACGGGCCCGAAGCGGGCCAGGCCGAGCCCGTAGCCGGGGCTCGCCGGGTCGTCCGGGTCCACCGGCTGGACGCTGGCGATCCGCTCCTGCTGCAGCCGCGGGCCGAGCAGGCACCCGTCGACCAGTTCCTCCACGTAGTCGGCGAGGTCCTCCGCGGTGGAGATCCCGGCGCCCGCGGTCCACCCCCAGGAGGGGTTGGTGTCGGTCACGTCCATCGGCTCCAGGGTCCCGGCGCTGGCCGCGGCCTGGACCTCGGGTGGGAGCACGAGGCTGTCGATCGTCTCGACGTTCGTGCCGAAGGTGTACATCCGCGGGTGCGGCTCGGGGATCGACGCGTCGGTCCGGGCCGGGAAGGAGGTCTCGCCCAGCCCCAGCGGGTCGAAGATCCGGTCCTGGAAGGCCTGCTCCACCGGGACCCCGGTGAGCTGCTCGATGATCAGGCCCAGCAGCACGGTGTTGGTGTTCGAGTACAGGAACCCCTCGCCCGGGGGGAAGGCGGGCGGCTCGGCGAGGCCGATGGCGAGCAGCTCCTCCGGGTCCCACACCCGGCCGGGGTTGCTGTCCATCTGCTCGTTCAGCGTGAGGTCGGTGGTGTAGTTGGCCAGCCCGCTGGTCATGTCGAGCAGCTGGGCGATGGTGATGTCCTCCCCGTTGGGCACGTCGGGGCGGTACTGCGACACCGGGTCGTCCAGGCCGATCCTGCCCTCGTCGACCAGCTGCAGGACCACCGTGGCGGTCCAGGTCTTGGTGTTGCTGCCGATCCGGACGTGGTCGGCGAGCGAGACCGGCTCGGTGCCGTGCCAGGTCCGGGTGCCCATCGTGGTGGCCCAGTCGCCCAGCTCGGGGGACCGCACCAGGACGACGGCGCCGGTGACCGCCAGGTCCCGCACGATCCGGTCGAGTTCGGGCTGCACGGCCGCGGCGTACGCCGGGACCCCCGACGGCGCCGTCGCGTTCCCGGGCGACGCGTGCGCCGGGGCGGGGGCCACGACCAGCAGCGCGGCCGCCGTGGCCGCGATCGAGGCGGTCAGCGAGCCGGCCGACCGGGGACGACGCGACCGGCACGAGCGCTCTGCAACTGTCATGGTCGACCTTCCGAGGGGAGCCGGTCCGGGGGCGTAGCCGACCCTGGCGAGGTCGCGACCGCCGGCCAATGGACCGGGGTGGCCCGCTCACCTGGACCTGGGTACAGGGTCCGGCGGGAGTCGTGGCCGGTGCGACGCCGCACCGGGCGCACGCCGCCGGTGCCATGCTGCACCGGTGGCGCATCGGGGCGGTGTCCGGTCGCCGCTGGCCCGGGCGCTGATGGTGGGCCTCGCGCTGATCGGCGCGTCCGGTGCCGTCGTCGCCGGCGTCGAGATCGCCCTGTTCGCCGACCGGGGTGGCGCCGGGTGGTGGCTGCTCGCCCTGTTCCCGGCCGGGGGGCTCGTCCACCTGGCCGCGGGCCTCGAGGCGTGGCGGCGCCGGCCGAGCAACCGGACCGGCCCGATCATGGTCATCGGGGCTCTCTCGTGGTTCGTGGCCGCCCTCGCCAACACCGGGGCACCCGTCCTGGTGGCGGTCGGTGTCGTGCTCGCCACCACCCCGCTCGCCGTGACCGTCTGGCTGCTGCACGCCTTCCCGTCCGGCCGCCTCCGCTCGCGCACCTCCCGCCTGACGGTGGTGGGGGCCTTCGTGGTGTCCCTCGTCCTGCAGGTCCCGACCTACCTCTTCGACGCGGGTGCCAGCCCGGGCGGCGTGCTCTCCGTCGGCCACCGGGTGGACCTGCTCTCCGCCGGGACCTGGCTCCAGCGGGCCGCCGGGATGGTCGTCATGCTCATGACGGCGGGTGTGCTCGCCGGGCGGCTGCGGACCGCGACGCCCGGCCGACGGAGGGTCCTGCTGCCGCTGTACGCCTACGGGATCCTGGCCGTCCTGGCGACGCCGCTGGGTCCTCTCCTGGGTCCGTCCGCCGGTCTCTCGCCCGTGCAGGTGGTCGGGCTCCAGATCGGACTGCTCGCCGGGGTGCCCGTCGCCCTCGCGGCGGCGATGCTGCGCGGGGGGTTCGCGAGGACCGCCGAGATCCAGGAGCTCGGTGCCTGGGTGGCCTCGCCCGCCGCCACCCCGGAGCGGCTCGCCGAGGCCCTCGGGCGGGTCCTCGGGGACCCGTCGCTGCAGGTCGTCCACGCCTCGCGCGACGGGCGCACCCTCGTGGACGGGAGCGGCGCACCGTTCGACGCGTCGGCGCTGGGCGAGCACCGCGACCTGGTCGACATCGGGCTCGGGTCGCGACGGATCGGCGCCGTCGTCTACGACCCGACGGTCGTCGACGACGCCGAGCTGGTCCGCGGGGCGGGGCAGGTTGCCGCCCTCGCCATCGAGCACGACCGGCTGGCGGCCGAGCTGCGCGCCAGCCACGCCGACCTCCGGCAGTCGCGCGCCCGCCTCGTCGAGGCCGGCGACCGGGCGCGGCAGCGCATCGCCCAGGACCTGCACGACGGTCTGCAGGTGGAGCTCGTCCTGCTCGCCCTGGAGGCACAGCAGCTGGCGCACGTCGACGGGGCGGCCGATCTCCCCGGCGCGGCGACGCGCCTCCGTGTCGGCATCGACGGTGCCGCCCGGCACCTCCGGGGGATCGTGCACGCCCTGATGCCGGCCGCCCTCGTCGAGCGGGGCCTGACCGCGGCGATCGAGGACCTGGTCGACCGCGTGCCGCTGCCCACCCGGCTGGCGGTGGCCGAGGTCGACGGGCGCCTGCCGGCGACGGTCGAGAGGACGGCCTACTTCGTGGTCGCGGAGGCGCTGACGAACGCGGTCAAGCACGCCGCGGCCGCCACCCTGACCGTGACGCTCGAGCACGCGCCGGCGCGGCTCGTCATCGGCGTGACCGACGACGGCGTCGGCGGTGCCACCCAGGAGGGCGGGGTGGGGCTGCGCGGCCTCGCCGACCGTGTCGACGCCCTCGGTGGCCGGTTCACCGTCGACAGCCCGGCCGGCGGGGGCACCCGGCTGCTGGTGGAGCTGCCGTGCGGGTCGTGATCGGCGAGGACGAGGCACTGTTGCGCACCGGGCTCACGCACGTGCTGCAGGCGGCCGGGTTCGACGTCGTCGCCGCGGTCGGGGACGCCCACGAGCTGGTCCGCAGCTCGGAGGAGCACGCCCCCGACGTCGTCGTCACCGACATCCGGATGCCGCCCGACCGCAAGGACGCGGGCCTGCGCGCGGCGGTGAGGATCCGCCGGGAGCACCCCGGGATCGCCGTCCTCGTGCTGTCGCAGCACCTCCAGCGCGCCTACGCCGTCGAGCTGCTGGGCGACAGCTCGTCGGGCGTCGGGTACCTCCTCAAGCAGCGGATCGCCGACGTCGACACGTTCACCGGCGACATCCGCCGCATCGCTTCCGGCGGCACCGTCCTCGACCCCGAGGTCGTGAGCCTCATGGTCGCCCGCGCCAGGGGGCACCACGGTGCGCTCGACCGGCTGACCCCCCGCCAGCAGCAGGTGCTCGCCCTGATGTCCGAGGGGCGGACCAACGCGTCGATCGCCCGGACCCTGTCCATCACCGAACGGGCGGTCGTGCAGCACACGTCCCACATCTACGACGAGCTCGGCCTGGCGCCCAGCGACGACGACCACCGCCGGGTGCTGGCGGTGATCCGCTACCTCTCGTCGTGAGGGGCCCACCGACGAGCGCCGTCGTGGGCTCGCTGACAGGGTGGGCGACGTGGCCCCCGTCTCTCCCGTCGTCGTGGTGACCGGTGCGAACGGCCTAGTGGGCACCGCGGTGTGCAGGGCGCTCGTCGAGCGGTCGGCGCGGGTGCGCGCCGTGGTCCGCCGCGCCGGCGGCGCGCCTGCACTGGACGGGGTCACCGAGCACGTCGGCGACTTCGCCGACGAGTCCCTCGCCCGCGCGGTGACCCGGGGCGCCGACGCGGTCGTGACGACGGTCCACCCGATGGGCTCGCCGCGGGAGGTCCAGCACCGGGTGGGCGTCGAGGGCACGGCGGTCCTCGCCCGGGCCGCCCGCGACTCCGGCGTCGCCCGGCTGGTGCACCTCTCCACGGCCGGGGTCTACGACCGCTCGGCCGGCGTCGGGGACGTCGCCGAGGACGGTCCGCTCCTGCCCGAGGGCAGCGGCGCCTACCCCGACACCAAGAACGCCGCCGACGCCGCGCTGGCGCAGGTCGGCGGGCTCACGACCGTGCTGGTCCGCCCGCCGGCGATACTGGGCACGGGTGAGACCTCGGTGTGGAACACGCTGCGGCCGCGGGGGATCCGCGACGGCGGGGACCGCCGGGCCGACCCGTCGCAGACCTGGCCCTGGGTGCACGTCGAGGACCTGGCGGCCTTCGTCGCGGACGTCGCCACCGGTGCCGTCGCGACGTCCGACGACCCGGAGCGGGGCCCCGTGGCGGGCGGCACGACCCCGGTCATCGTCGCCGGGGAGCCCGCGACGTGGCGGGACTACCTCGGCACGGTGACCGACGCGCTGGGCGTCGCCCCGGAGTGGACCGACGAGCCGGTGTGGACCGGGCAGCTGCTCACCGACCGCGTGCGGAGGTGGGGCTGGGTGCCCCGGGTCGGCCTCGCGCAGGCCCTGGAGGAGCTGCGGCGGGGCCTGACGCCGCGCGGGTGACCGTCAGCGCGGGGCCACGCGGAAGACCGGCCAGCCGATCTCGGTCCGCCAGGCCGACGGGTCGGGGGTGTCGCGCAGGCCGGCCAGGTAGGTCTCCCGCACCGGCCCGGCCACCGCGAGGGCGTTGGCCACCACCCAGGTCCCGAGCTCGCCGTAGGTGACGTCGATGTCGTGGTGCTCGCCGACGTGGGTGGTGACGGCCAGCTCGACGGCCGGCAGGGTCACCGGGTGCACGCGGCCGCTGCGCGGTGGCCGGGCCGTCGGCCGGTACACCAGCGCGTGCCCGCGGCCGGCCTCGAAGAGCGCGTTGTCGTACAGCCCTCCGGGGACGCCGGTCGGCTCGACGACCACGGCGTCCAGCTCGGCCGTGGCGCCGGCGTACCAGGGGAGGAGCTGGTCGTGCGTCACGTCGTCCTCGACCGCGGCCACGGTCGTGGCCGGCACCGCGCGCACCTCGACGTCGAGCGGGGCCGGCTCCGGTCGCAGCAGCCGGCGCAGCGACGCCACCGCGGCCCGGGTGCGGTCCAGTTCGGACTCCAGCCGCCGCAGGTGCTCGGAGACCAGCGCGGCACGGGCGCCCGGGTCGGGGGAGCGCAGGATGCGCTGGACGTCGGACAGGGGGACGTCGAGCTCGCGCAGGCGGTGGACGACCTGGGCGGTCGGGATCTGGTCGGCGCTGTAGTAGCGGTAGCCGGTGGCCCCGTCCACGGTCGCCGGCTCGAGCAGGCCCGCGTCGTGGTACCGGCGCAGGGTGCGCACGCTGAGGTGGGTCAGCCGGGAGAACTCGCCGATCGCCAGCACCGGAGCACTGTGCACCCTCCCCCTGGGGGAGGGGCCACCGCTCGACCCTCCCCCAGGGGGAGGGTGCACCGTCGGGGCATGACCACACCGACCGGCATCCGGCCCGACCAGCTGCCCGCGACGATCCGCGGCTTCCTCGCCGCGCACCGGGCCCGGGAGGCCGACGTCGCGCTGCGCGCCTTCACCCCGACCGCGGTGGTCGTCGACGAGGGCAGGACCCACCGGGGCACCGAGGAGATCCGGCGCTTCCTGTCCGAGGCCGGCGCCGGGTTCAGCTACACCACCGAGCTCGTCGGTGCCCGGCGCGTCGACGACGCGCACTGGGTCGCCACCCACCGGCTGGAGGGCGACTTCCCCGGCGGCGTCGCCGAGCTCGGCTACCGCTTCACGATGGACGGCGACCTGGTCGGGGAGCTTGTCATCGCCCCGTGACGACCGGTGCCCGGCGGTCACGTCCCGGCGCTCGGCAGGCTGTGCCAGGTGTCGTACGCGACGGCGGCCGCGCCCTCGACGTCACCGGCGGCGCAGAGCCGGATCAGCTCGTCGTGCCGGGTGACCGACGCCCGGCCGCGGAGGGAGCCGAACCGCAACCGCTCCGCACGGCGCACCGTGGGCGTGAACTGCTCGAGGACGGTCGCGAGCGCCCGGTTGCCGGAGATGCGCACCAGGACGCCGTGCAGCTCGTCGTCGATCCGGAGGGCGGACTCGACGTTCCCGGAGTCGACGGCGGCGGCGAACCGGCGGTTGGCGTCGCGCATGGCGGCCAGGTCCGCCCCGGTGAGGACGGGGACGGCCTCCCGGACGGCGAGCTCGTGCATCGCCGCGACGACGTCCCGGGCGTCCCGGACCGCGCGGACGTCGAGCGGGCTCACGACCGTCGACCGGCCCGGCCGGGCCAGGACCAGCCCGCTGTGCGCGAGGCGCAGCAGCGCCTCGCGGACCGGCGTCCGGCTGACGCCGAGCCAGGCGGCGAGCTCCAGGTCCCTGAGCTGCTCACCGGGGGTGAACGTGCCGTCGACGATCGCGTCCCGCAGGCGGCGGTAGACGTCGTCGCGCAGCAGGCCGCGGTCGACCCCGGGGCCCGTCGGGGGGATCGGCACGGGTGGACCTCCTGGCGGTACCGGGCGCACGGACGGCGGGACGAGGCGGAACGAGGAAGCGCGGAAGGGACCTTTCCTGCCCGTCCGTACTGCATGCAATATATCGGATGCCCGACGTGTTGGCGGGGGACGCAGGAGATGTGCCACCGGACGGGCGACGTCGGAGCGCCCGCCTGACCGATGAGGAGGAGCCATGACCAGCAGCACGCTCGAGACCCGCACCGCCCCGCCCACGGTGGTGCTGGTCCACGGGGCCTTCGCCGACTCGTCGAGCTGGAACGGCGTAATCGCCCGGCTCCGGCGGGACGGCCATCCGGTGATCGGGGTGGCCAACCCGCTCCGTTCGCTGCACGGCGACGCCGCGCTCCTGCGCGACGTCCTGGAGAGCGTGGACGGGCCGGTCGTCCTGGCCGGCCACTCGTACGGCGGCAGCGTGGTGGGCGAGGCGGCCGCGGGGCTCCCGCAGGTGAGGGCGCTGGTCTTCGTCGCCAGCTTCCTGCTCGACGAGGGGGAGAGCACCGGTGAGCTGGCCGGGAGGTTCCCGGGCAACGAGCTGGGGTCGGCGCTGCGCCCGGTGCCCGTGCAGGGTGCCGACGGGCAGACCGCCGACGACCTCTACATCGAGCAGGAGAGGTTCCGGCCGGTCTTCGCCGCCGACGTGCCGGCGGACGTCGCCGAGCTGATGGCCGTCACGCAGCGGCCGATCACCGGCGACGCGCTCGCGGACAAGGCGACGAAGGCGGCCTGGAGGACCGTCCCGTCCTGGACCCTGGTCACGCTCCAGGACCTGGCCGTCCCGGCCGAGGCCCAGCGGTTCATGGCCGAGCGGGCGAACTCGCACACCGTCGAGGTCGATGCGTCGCACGCCGTGACCGTCTCCCGGCCCGACGTCGTCGCGCGGCTGATCGGGGAGGCCGCCCGCGCGACGGCCGCCTGATCGCAGCGGCTGACGTCAGGCCGCTCCGAGGACGCACGGAGGCCCCGTGGTCGGTGACCGCGGGGCCTCCTGCTGCGGCGGGGCTGAGCACCCACCCCACGGGGGAACCGGCCTGCGGCACACTGCGCGGGCACCGGCGGAGGGGGTGCGATGGACAGGCCCGTGCTGATGGCGGTGGACGACGACCCGGCCGCGCTGCGTCCGGTGCAGGAGGAGCTGACCAAGCGCTACGGCACCGACTACGACGTCCGCTGCCTCACCTCGGCGGAGGAGGCGCTCGGCGACCTGGCGCGGGTGCGGGCGGCGGGCGGGGAGGTGGCGCTGGTCCTCGCCGACCAGTGGATGCCCGGGATGACCGGCGTCGAGTTCCTCGACCGGGTGCGGGCGCTGCACCCGGAGGCGCGACGGTCGGTGCTGATCACCTGGCACGACCGGTCGATCGCCCCCGTGCTGCCGGTGTCGGTGCTGCGGCAGATCGACTGGGTCACCAAGCCCTGGCAGCCCGGGGACGAGCACTTCCACCAGGCGATCGGGCAGTTCCTGTACCAGTGGGCGCTGCCGAACCGGCCGCGGTTCCTGGCGGCCCGGGTGGTCGGGGAGCGCTGGACGGCGCGCTCCCACGAGATCCGGGACCTGCTCAGCCGCAACAGCGTGGCCTACGGCTTCCACGACGTGGCGTCCGAGGAGGGCCGGGCGCTGCTGCGGGAGGTGGGCCGGCCGGCCGCCCGCCTGCCGCTGGTCGTCCTCTTCGACGGCCGGGTCCTCGAGGACCCGTCCGGTCTCGAGATCGCCGACGCGCTCGGCGTCAGGACCCGGCCGGACGCGCGGCCCCACGACGTCACGGTCGTCGGTGCGGGCCCCGCGGGGCTGGCCGCAGCGGTCTACGGCGCCTCCGAGGGGCTGCGCACGGTCGTGCTGGAGGCGGAGGCGATGGGTGGGCAGGCCGGCACCAGCTCGCTCATCCGCAACTACCTGGGCTTCCCCCGCGGCATCCCCGGCGCCGACCTGGCGCAGCGGGCCTACGAGCAGGCATGGCTGCTGGGCGCGGAGTTCGTCTACGGACCGCGCGCGGTCGGCCTGGAGACCTCGGACGACGGCCTCGTCGTCTCGCTGAGCGACGGCAGCGCCGTCACCAGCCGGGCCGTCGTCCTCGCCACCGGGGTGACCTACCGGCGGCTCGGCGTCCCGTCCCTGGACGCGCTCGTCGGGGCGGGGGTCTTCTACGGCGCCGCGGCACCGGAGGCGCAGGCGATGGCGGGGGAGGAGGTGTACGTCGTCGGAGGGGCCAACTCGGCGGGGCAGGCCGCGCTGCACCTGGCCCGCTACGCCCGGCGGGTGACGCTCCTGGTGCGCGGCGCCTCACTGGCCGCGACCATGTCCGACTACCTGGTCCGCGAGATCGACGCGGCGGCCAACGTCACCGTCCGCCACGGCGCCGAGGCGGTCGGCGGCAGCGGTGAGGGGCGGCTGACCCACCTGGTGGTGCGCGACCGGGACGGCGGGGACACCGAGACGGTCCCCGCCGCGGGCCTGTTCGTGCTGATCGGCGCCGAGCCGCACACCGACTGGCTGCCCGACGCGATCGACCGGGACGGCACGGGCCACGTCCTGACCGGCGCCGACCGGCGCGGCGGCCCCGCCGGCGGTGAGGTCCGCGAGTTCGAGACCAGCGTGCCCGGCGTGTTCGCCGTCGGCGACGTCCGGCACGGGTCGGTGAAGCGGGTGGCCTCCGCGGTCGGGGAGGGCGCGGTCGCCATCCGCATGGTCCACGACCACCTCGGCCGCCTTCGAGGTCCCCACCCGGGACGGTGACGCGGGGAGGCGTCACGCCGGCGCGACCGCCGGGATCTCGGGCTCTCCACGGCCGGGTCCGGCCTGCGGCCGCGACCCCCGCGCGTCGGCGGCCATGCGGTCGGACAGGGTGGCGGCGTCCGCGCCGACGAAGCCCAGCAGCGCCGAGCCGCGGCACGTCTGCCACGGCAACCCGAGGAAGTACAGCCCGGGCACCGCGGTGACCCCGGCGTCGTGCCGGACCTGCCCGTCGACGACCACGCCGGGCACGTGCAGCCACGAGTGGTCGCTGCGGTACCCGGTCGCCCACACGACCGCGTCGACGTCGACGGTGGTGCCGTCGGCGAAGCGGGCGGTGCGTCCGGTGACCGCGGTGAGCCGGGGCCGCATGTCAATGCCGCGGCGGCGCAGGTCGCGGGTGCGGGTGCCGATGACCAGGTCACCGCGGGCGCGCAGCCGGCGGGCGATGCGGGTGTGCGCGGGCACGGTGAAGAAGCCGACCGAGTCCAGCCAGGTGAACAGGTCGCGGCCGGCGATGCGCTGGGGCAGCTCGGTCGGCCGGGTGCCGACGGCGACGGTGACGGGCTGGGTGGCGGCGAGCTCGGCGGCGATCTGCAGGCCGGAGTTGGCGCCGCCGACGACGAGCACCCGGCCGTCGCCGGGCAGCTGGGTCGGGTTGCGGTACCCGGCGCTGTGGAGCTGCGGTACCGCCGGGTCCACCTGCTGGGCCAGAGCCGGGACGTGCGGGGTCTGGAACGGCCCGGTGGCGACGACGACCTGCCCGGCGCGCACCGTCCCGGTCGGCGTGGTCGCGGTGAAGCCGCCGTCGCCGTCGCGGTGCAACCGCAGCACCGGGGAGTTCGTCCGCACCGGCAGGGCGAAGCGCCGGGCGTAGGCGGCCAGGTAGTCGGCGACGTCGTCCTTGCTCGGGTGGGTGTCCGCGGGAGCGGGGAACGGGAGGCCGGGCAGCGCGTCGTACCGGGCGGGGCTGAACAGCCGCAACGAGTCCCAGCGGGAGCGCCACGAGTGGCCGACCTCGGGTCCGGCGTCGAGCAGCAGGAGGTCCGCGTCGCGGCGGGCGAGGTGGTGGCCGAGGGCGAGACCGGCCTGGCCGGCACCGATCACGAGCACGTCGACGGACCGGTCGGTGGGGACGGGGGTGGGCATGACGGCTCCTGGCAGGGGTGGGGGAGGGGACGGGCGGTGCGGTCGGCCGAGGCCGCGGGGAGCAGCGCGGCGGTGCTGGTCGTGGAGGCTCCTCGGTCCGGGCTGGCTCTGCGCCGGACGCTAGGAGCGGACGGGAGGCGTCACGCCGGGAGAACCACCGGGTTCCCCGCCGTCCCCGGGAGCCGGGCAGCCGCGCGTCAGTCCAGCGGGAGGGCGGTGAGCTCGGCGCGGGAGGCCACCCCGAGCTTGCTGAACACGTTCCGCAGGTGGAAGTCGACGGTGCGCGGGCTGACGAACAGCTGCGCCGCGACGTCCCGGTTGGACAGGCCCTGCCGGACCAGGGCCGTCACCTGACGTTCCTGCGCGGTCAGCTCGGTGGTCGTGGAGACGTCGCGGCGCCGCGCGGTCTCCCCGGACGCACGCAGCTCCTGCGCCGCCCGCTCGGCCCACGGGGTCGCGTCCAGCTCCTCGAACAGCGACAGCGCGGTGCGCAGGTGCTCCCGGGCGTCCACCCGGCGCCGTGCACGGCGCAGGTGCTCGCCGAGGGCCAGCTCGGTGCGGGCCCGTGCGGGCGTCCGCAGCGACGCGGCGTGCGCGTCCAGGGCACGCCGGAAGTGCTCCTCGGCGGCGTCGTCCCCGGCGGCGTCGTCCCCGGCGAGCAGGGCGCGACCGTGCTCGACGACGGCGCGCGCGGCCGGGGCGCCGGTGCCCGCGGCGAAGTCCTCCAGCTCGCCCAGCCAGGTGCGGGCGAGGTCCTCGCGGCCGGCGCGGACCGCGGTCTCGAGCCGGTCGAGCGCGGCCGTGCGGCGGTATCCGGGTGAGCTGATCTGCTCGAGGTGGTACAGGGCCGACGCCGGCTGCCGGGCGCGGAGCCCCCGTGCCCAGCGCACCAGGTCGGCGACGAGGAAGTCCGCGAGCCCGACCGGGTGCGCCTCCCGGATCGCGGTCGCCTCGGCCAGGAGGCGGTCGGCGGCGTCGTCCCCGCGCAGGGCGGCCAGCAGCCCGAGCTCGGCGGTCGGCAGCGCGGTCAGGCCGGGGTGTCCCGTCCCGGCGGTCAGCGCCAGCGCCTCGGTCGCGGCGCCGGCGGCCTGGGCCCAGTCACCGGTGGCGATCTGGAACTGCGCCCCCCGGGTGAGGGCGTGCTCGACCATGGTGAGCGCGCCTGCGCGGCGGGCGGCGGTCAGCTGCTCGGCGTGCAGCCGGAGACCCCGCTCGTCGTCGTCGACGAGCATCGCCGCGACCCCCAGGTTGGGTTGCAGCACGTGGTCGTCGACCGGGTCGGCGTCGGTGAGGGCGAAGGCGCCGCGGAAGCACTCGGCGGCGGTGGCCCAGTCCCGACAGGCGGTGGCGCGGAACCCGCGCAGCAGGGCGGAGGCCGCCCGCACACGGGGCGGCGCGTCCGGTGCCGGGGGGCGGACCAGCGCGGCCGGGTCGACGTCCCGGGGCGACCGGGCACCGAAGGCGGCCAGCGAGGCGGCGAGCATCGCCAGCTCCTGCGCCATCGCCTCGTCCACCTCGGCGGCGACCCGGGCGGCCTGCAGGACGAGGTCGTAGCCGTCGTCGAGCGAGCGGGTGTTCCACTCGATCTGCCCCTGCAGGGTCAGCAGCCGCGCCCGCACCCGCGGCTCGAGCGGCTCTGCCGCGGCCGCGGCGGCCAGCGCCGTGGCCTGGGAGGGGTGCGCCCCCAGCCAGGCCGACGACGCGGCCGTGCAGAGCCGCCGGCCACGGGCCGCGCCCGCGGTGGTGAGCTCGGCGGCGCGGGCCCACGCGGCGGCCGCCGCCTCGTGGCCACCGCGGGTGGCGGCGCGCTCGGCCACGTCGTCGAGGGCGGCGACGACGGTCTCGTCCGGCCGGTCGGCGGCGGCGGCCAGGTGCCAGGCCCGGCGGTCCGCGTCGGGGCCGACCGCCGCGGCCAGGGCGCGGTGTGCCGCGCGGCGCTGCGCGCTGGTGGCGGCTCGGTAGACCGCGGAGCGCACCAGCGGGTGGTAGAGGGCGAGCACGTCCCCGTCGACGTGCAGCAGCCCGGCGCGCTCCACCTCGTCGAGGGCGTCGTCGCCGGCTCCGAGGTGCTCCGCCGCGGCCCGGACCACCGTCAGCCGGGCGGTGTCGTCGGCCGCGGTCAGCAGCAGCAACCGCTGCGCCGGCTCGCCGAGCCGCCGGTAGCGGTCCAGGAAGCCCCGCTCCACCCCACCGGTCAGCGGCAGCTGCGTGGGCAGCGGCGACCGCCCGGCCAGCTGCTCGGGGGTGAGCACCCCGGCCAGCTCGACCAGCGCCAGCGGGTTGCCGCCGGTGGCCGCCACCAGCCGGTCGCGCACCGCCGGGTCCACCGTGGCGCCGGCCCGCGCGGACAGCACCGCCTCGGCGTCCGCCCCGGCCATGCCGCCGAGGACGACGGTGGGCAGGTCGGGTGCGTCGAAGCGGCGGGCGTCGCCGTCGCGGGCGGCGAACAGCACGGCCACCCGCTCGGCCTGCAGCCGGCGGGCGACGAACAGCAGCGCCGCGGCCGAGGCGTCGTCGAGCCAGTGGGCGTCGTCGACGACGGCCAGCACGGGGGAGTCCTCGGCGGCGTCGGCGAGCAGGCTCAGCGTGCCGAGGAACGCCAGGAAGCGCTCGCCCTCACCGGCCGCCTCGCCGAGGGCGGCACCGAGCGCGGCCTGCTGGGGCGCCGGCAGCCCGGTGAGGAGCGTCCGCAGTGGCCACAGCAGCCGCTGCAGGGCGGCGAAGGCCAGCGGCGACTCCGACTCCACGCCCGAGGTGCGCAGCACCCGCATGCCGGCGGCGGCGTCCACCGCCTCGGCCAGCAGCGTCGACTTGCCGGCCCCGGCGACGCCGCGGACCACCAGCGCACCGCCGGTCCCGGCGCGTGCGCCGTCGAGCAGGGCGGCGATCCGCGCACGCTCGGCGTCCCGTCCGGCCAGCACGGCGCCGACCGTACCGAGCGCTGCGGAGCTCCCGCCGCACCGGCGAGACCGCCGGGTGGGTCCCGGCCGCCGACGCGGGCGTCAGTCGAGCGGGTGGGCGGCCAGCTCGGTGCGACTCGTGACGCCGAGCTTGGCGAACACGTTGCGCAGGTGGAAGTCGACGGTGCGCGGGCTGACGAACAGCTGCGCGGCGACGTCCCGGTTGGCCAGGCCCTGACGCACCAACCGGGCCACCTGCAGTTCCTGCGGGGTGAGGTCGACGACCGTGGACGCGTCGCGACGGCGGGCGGTCTCGCCGGACGCGCGCAGCTCCTGCCGGGCGCGCTCGGCCCACGGCCGCGCGCCGAGGTCCTCGAACGTCTCGAGGGCGGCGCGCAGGTGGGGCCGGGCGTCGACCCGGCGGCGGGAGCGGCGCAGGAAGGCGCCGTACGCCAGCTGGGTGCGGGCCCGGTCGGGCGGGCGGTCGCTCTTGGCGTGCGCGGCGAGGGCCTGCTCGAAGTGGCGCTCGGCCTCGGGGCCGTCGGTGAGCAGCGCCCGGCCGTGCTCGGCCACGGCGGAGGCCCAGGCGGAGCCGGTGGCCTCGGCGAAGCCGGCCAGCTCCTCCACCCAGGCGTGAGCCGGCTGCGGCCGCCCGGCCCGCACGGCGGCCTCGATGCGGTCCGTGGCGGCCAGCCGGCGGGTCATCGGATGGCGGATCTGCTCCAGCTGGTGCAGCGCGGCGGCCGGATCGGCCGCGTCGCGCACGCCACGGGCCCACCGCAGCACGTCGGGCACCACCTCGGCCAGGATGCCGAGCGCGTGATCGGCGCAGATCCGCTCCGCGTCGGCGAGGTACCGGTCCACCGCCCCGTCGCTCCGCAGCGCGGCCAGCAACGCCAGCCACGCGGTCGGCAGGGCGGCCAGCCCCCGGTGCCCGGACTGGTCGGCCAGCGGCAGCGCCTCGGCGGCCGCGGCGCGGGCCGCGGTCCACCGCCCGGTGGCCACCTCCGCGAAGCCGAGCCGGGCCAGCGAGTAGAGGATCATCAGCACGGCGCCGGTGCTGCGCGCCCGGGTCAGCAGCTGCTCGTGGTAGCGCCGGGTCAACGCGTCGTCGCCCAGGTACATCGCGGCGATGCCCAGGTTGGGCAGCAGGTCCAGGTCCTCCTCGGCCAGGTGCTCGGCGAGGGCGAAGGCCTCCTCCAGCGGCGGCATCGCCCCCTGCCAGTCGCCGTGGACGGCGGCGTCGAGGCCGTGCAGCAGGTCGGAGAAGCACCGGGCACGCACCGGCGCGTCGGGCCCGGGGCGGGGGACCAGGGCCGGAGGGGCGACGGCGCTGCCGGAGCGCGCACCGAACGCGGCCAGCGCCGCGGCGAACATGGCCATCTCCCGAGCACGCTGCGCGTCGTGCGGGGCCACCTCGGCGGCGGCCTGGAGCACCATCCGCTGCCCGGCGTGCAGCGAGCCGGTGTTCCACTCGATGCGCGCCCGGAGCCGGAGGACGTCCGCGAGCAGCAGCGCGTCGCGCGCCTGCGCCGCGGCGGCGTCGACCAGCGCCCGGGCCCGGGCGGGTCGGGCGGCCAGCCAGGCGGAGCGCGCAGCGGCGTAGAGCCGCTCGGCCTGGGCGTTCCCGGCCGGTGAGAGCTCGGCGGCGCGTTCCCAGGCGGACGCGGCCGCCTCCAGACCTCCTCGCGCCCGGGCCCGCTCGGCGGCGGCGTCGAGCTCGGCGACGACGGCCTCGTCCGGCTCCTCGACGGCCGCGGCGAGGTGCCAGGCGCGCCGGTCGGCCTCGTCAGGGCCGGTCAGCACGGCCGCCAGGGCTCGATGGGCCCGTCGGCGCTCGGTGCTGGTGGCGGCGCCGTACACCGCCGAGCGCACCAGCGGGTGCCGGAGGTCGACGGCGGCGTCGCGGACCTGGAGCAGCCCCGAGCGCTCGGCCACCTGCAGTGCGTCCTCACCGGCTCCCAGGGAGGCGGCCGCCTGCCGCACCACCCGCGTCTGACCGGAGTCGTCGGCGGCCGTGACCAGCAGCACCGCCCGGGCCCGCTCGGGCAGCCGCCGGTAGCGGTCGAGGAAGGCCCGCTCCACGCCCTCGGTCAGCGGCAGCCGGGTCGGCAACCGCACCCGGCCGGACAGCTGCTCCGGCGTCAGGGCCCCGGCGAGCTCCACGAGCGCCAGGGGGTTGCCGCCGGTGCTCGCGACCAGCGCGTCGCGCACCTCCGGGGGGACGGGGACCCCGGCGCGGGCGGAGAGCAGGTCACCGGCGGCCTGCGCGTCGAGGGCCCCGACGGCGAGGCGGGGCAGGTCACCACTGTCGAAGGTGCGCACGTCGGCGTCGCGGGCGGTGAACAGGAGGGCGACCCGCTCCACCTGCAGCCGCCGGGCCACGAACAGCAGCGCCGCGGCGGACGCGTCGTCGAGCCAGTGGGCGTCGTCGACGACGGCGAGCACCGGGCGGCGCTGCCCGGCGTCGGCGAGGACGTTCAACGCGGCCAGGAAGACCAGGAAGCGGTCGCCGGGGCCGTCGTCGACCTCGCCGAAGGCCGCCCGCAACGCCCGGGCCTGCGGCTGCGGCAGGTGGTGCGCACAGTCGGCCACGACCGGGCGCAGCAGACGGTGGAGCGCGGCGAACGCCAGCGGCGACTCCGACTCCAGACCCTGCGTGCGGAGCACCGTCATGCCGTCGACCCGGGCCACCGTGTCGCGCAGCAACGCCGACTTGCCCACGCCCGGGTGTCCGACCAGCACCAGCGCCCCGCCCCGGCCGGCCCACGCCTCGTCCACCAGTGCGGCGATGGCTGCCCGCTCGGAGTCCCTGCCGGAGAGCACGCCGAGACCCTAGTGCGCCACCGGACGGAACCGAGCCGCCTTCCCCGCGCGGTTCCCCGGCCGGACGGGTCGTCGCCCGCGGGCAGGCCATCCCGGCGGAACCACCGGCGCGACCGGACTCCTCCACACCGGACGGTGGCGGCACACCCGGACCTGCCTCCCGAGGAGGGAACCCGTGACGACCCACTCCGCCGCCGGACCGGCGGCGCCCGCCCACCCGCACCCGTGGGCCCACCCGACCGTGCCCACCGTCGACGAGCCGCGCCGGTCGTGGACCGTCTTCGGTCTGATGATCACCGCGCAGGTGATGGTGATCCTCGACGTCTCCGTCGTGAACGTCGCACTGCCGTCGATCAGCCGCGGTCTGCACCTCTCGGCCGCGGACTACCAGTGGACCGTCAGCGCCTACGTGCTGCTCTCCGGCGGCCTGCTCCTGCTCGGCGGCCGCATCGCGGACCTGATCGACCGCCGGGGGGCGTTCCTCACCGGCGTCGGCCTGTTCACCGCCGCCTCCCTGACCAGCGCGCTCGCCCAGGCCCCGTGGATGCTGGTCGTCTCCCGCGCCGCGCAGGGAGCCGGCGCCGCGCTGCTCACCCCCGCGGCGCTGTCGATCATCATGACCGCCTACGCCGGCAGGCAGCGGCAGACGGCGCTCGCCGTGTGGGGCACCGTCGGCAGCCTCGGCATCGCCGCCGGCGTGCTGTTCGGCGGGGCGCTGACCAGCGCACTGGGCTGGCGGGCGGTGTTCTTCGTCAACGTGCCGATCGGCGTCGCCGTCGTCCTCGGCACCCTGCGCGCCGTGGCCCGGGGCGCCTCCCGGGCGGGGGCGCTGCGCCGGCTCGACGTGCCGGGCGCGCTGACCCTGGTGGGCGGGCTGCTGGCCCTGGTGTCCGGCATCGAGGCCACCCGCTCGGCCGGCTGGACGGCGCCCCGCACCTGGCTCGCGCTGGCCGCCGCCGCGGTGCTGCTGACCGCCTTCGCCCGGCTCGAGCGCCGCACCACCGATCCCCTCGTGCCCCCGGCGACCTGGCGCATCCGGTCGCTGGTCTCCGCCTCGGCGGTCATGGCCGGCGTCACCGGCGTGGTGGTCGGCGCCGTCTTCCTGACCTCGCTGTACCTGCAGGACGTCGTCGGAGCCTCGCCGGTCGTGGCCGGCCTGGAGTTCCTGCCCCTGGCCGGCGCGATCACCCTCGCCGCCACCGCCGCGTCGAAGGTGGTCGGCCGGGTCGGTGCCCGCACGCTGGTCCTCGGCGGCCTGGTCGTCATGGCCGGCGGCGCGCTCCTGCTGGCCGCGAACGCCGGCGGCACCTCCTACGCCGCCGACGTGCTCCCCGGCCTCCTGCTCGTCGGCGCGGGCGTGGGGCCGATGTTCGTGGCGATCGCGGTCGCCGCGATGGGCGACGTGCCGGGCGAGAGCTCCGGCGTGGCGAGCGGGCTGATGATGACCGGACACGAGATCGGCGCGGCCCTCGGCGTCGCCGGGCTCACCGCCGTCGCCGGTGACCTCGCCACCTCCGCCGGTCTGGTCGACGGCTACGGGCGCGCCTTCGCCGCCGCCGCCGGTGTCCTGGTCGCCCTGTTCGTCCTCACCGCACTCGCCGTGCCCGGCGGCCGGCCGGCCGCCGCAGCCGCCGGCCACGGCGCCCACGGCCACTGAGCCACCTGGCTCCCGGCCTCCTGGCGAACCCGGCGTGGGATCCCGGCGGTTTCCCCGGTGAGAGCGACCCGCCCCCACGCCGACTCTCGTCCCCGACCCCACCACCACCCCGAGGAGTCCCCGTGCTGTCCAACACGCCCCGCACCTTCGTCGGCTCGACCACCTTCACCGTCACCGGCATGACCTGTGCGCACTGCCAGCGGGCGGTCACCGAGGAGATCTCCGGTGTGGCCGGCGTCCGGTCGGTCACCGTCGACCTGGCCAGCGGCACCGTCACCGTCACTGCCGACCGCCCGGTCGACCGCGCCGACATCGCCGCCGCCGTCGACGAGGCCGGCTACGCCCTCGTCCCGTAGCCCTCATCGCCACCCCGCTGTCCGGGTCGTCCACCGGCACTCCGGCCCCACGACCCGGGCAGCGGCGCCCGGAGTCCACCGTCCGCCACCGCTTGTCAGGAGCCCGCCATGACCTCCACCCACGAGCACCTCACCCGCTCGCGCCAGCAGGAACTGATCCGCGAGGCCGAGCACGCCCGGCTGGTCCGCTGCCTGCGCCCGGCCCGGCCCTGGCGGCGCCCCCGCCCGTGCCCCTGCTCCTGACCGCCGCCTCCACCACCTCGACCCGCTTACCGCCCCGACTTACCGCCCCCGACGACCCGCTCCTCCCGGGAGAGACGATGACCGTCACCGACACGCAGCCCGCCGCACCCCCGACCCGGCCCGTGGTCGCCGCCCGCGCGGTCGACGTGGTCAAGACCTACGGCCGGGGCGAGGCCGCCGTCCGCGCCCTCGACTCGGCCAGCGTCACCATCCCTGCCGGGGAGTTCACCGCCGTCATGGGACCGTCCGGGTCGGGCAAGTCCACCCTGATCCACGCCCTCGCCGGCCTGGACGACATCGACTCCGGCCAGGTGTTCGTCGGCGACACCGACCTGGGCGCGCTGTCCGAGCGCGGCCGCACCCTGCTGCGCCGCGAGCGGCTGGGCTTCGTGTTCCAGGCGTTCAACCTCATCCCGGCGCTGACCGCGGCGGAGAACATCGCGCTGCCGCTGACCCTGGCCGGCAAGCGGCCGGATCCGGCGTGGACGGACGAGCTCGTGCACATGCTCGGTCTCCAGACCCGGCTCGACCACCGCCCGGCCCAGTTGTCCGGTGGCCAGCAGCAGCGGGTCGCCGTCGGCCGGGCCCTGATCGCCCGCCCGGAGCTGGTGTTCGCCGACGAGCCGACCGGCAACCTCGACTCCCGCGCCGGCGCCGCGCTGCTGACGTTCCTGCGTGACGCCACCCGCAGCCTCGGCCAGACGATCGTCATGGTCACCCACGACCCGGTCGCCGCCGCCTACGCCGACCGGGTGGTCTTCCTCGCCGACGGCCGGATCGTCGACGAGCTCACCGGCCCCACCGCCGAGACCGTGCTGGCCCGCCTCGCCCGCCTCGACGTCTCCCGCCGCGACGAGCCGGTGGGGGCGTGATCGCGATGTGGCGCCTGTCCTGGTCCAACACGCTCGCGCACCGCAATCGGCTGACGCTGACGTGGCTCGCCGTCGCGCTCGGCGTCGCGTTCGCCGTCGGCAGCCTGGTGCTCACCGACACCAGCACCCGCCTGCTCGACGAGCAGTTCCGCACCACCGCCGCCGGGGTGGACCTCACCGTCCGGGATGCGGCCGCCTTCGACGCCGCGATGGGCGTGGAGGTGGCGCGCGACCCGCTGCCGGCCGACCTGGCCGACCGGATCGCCGCCGTCGCCGGCGTCGACCGGATCCGCCCGGTGGCCTCCGGACCGGGGCAGCTGCAGGTCCGCGGCACCGCCGTGGAACCCGCCGGGCCGACGATCCTCGGCACCTGGGCCGAGGCCCCGTTCACCGCCTACGAGCTCAGGTCCGGGCACGCCCCCCGTGCGGCCGACGAGGTCGTCCTGGACGCCGCCACCGCCGATGAGCAGGGCATCGCCCTCGGTGACACGGTCACCGTCTCGGCCACCGCGACCCGGCAGCTGCGCGTGGTCGGGCTGACCGGCGTCGGCGACCGCGACGGGCTGGCCAACAGCACCGTGGTGCTCGTCGACCTGCCCACCGCCCAGACGCTGCTCGACCTCGGTGCCGGCCTCACCTCGGTCGACGTGATCGCCGCCGACGGTGTCGCCGTGACCGACCTGCGCAGCGACCTCGCCGCCGCGCTCGGCGCGCAGTACGCCGTCACCGGCGGCCAGGACGCCGCCGCCGCCAGCGCCGACGCGGCGAAGGAGAGCATCGGCTACCTGCGCATCGTGCTCCTCGCGCTCGCCGCCGCCGGGCTGGTGGTCGGGGCGTTCCTGATCGCCAACACCTTCGCCATCGTGCTCACCCAGCGGGCCCGGGAACTGGCGTTGCTGCGTGCCGCCGGGGCCACCGGCCGGCAGGTGTTCGGCTCGGTGCTCGGCGAGGCGTTGCTGGTCGGCCTCACCGGCGCGGCCGGCGGCACCGCGGCCGGCATCGGTGCCGCGCACGCGCTGCGCGGCCTCGCCCAGGGCGCCGGACTATCGCTGCCCGCCGGCCCGCTCACCGTCACCGCCCGCACGCTGGTCGTCGGTCTGGCCGCGGGCACGCTGATCACGCTGCTGGCGGCGCTCGGCCCGGCCCGCCGCGCCGCCCGCACCGCGCCGGTCGAGGCGATGCGGGCCGCCGCGCCGGCGCCCGCCGGTCCGCGGCGGGGCCGTCTGGTCACCGGCTGGGTGCTGCTCGGCCTGGGCCTGGTGCAACTGGTCGCGGCCGCGCTGCTGGGGAACGTCACTGGCGTCGGCCTCGGCGCAGTGCCGCTGCTGGCCGCGCTGGTCGTGCTCGCTCCCGTGCTCGCGCCACGGCTGGCCCGCGCGGTCGGCCGACCGCTCGACGGGCTGGGCGTGCCCGGGCGGCTGGCCCGGGAGTCCACCGCACGCAATCCGCGGCGCACCGCGGCCACCGCGACGGCCCTCGCCCTCGGCCTGGCCCTGATCGCCTTCGTCGCGGTGCTCGGCAGCTCGGTCAAGGCGATCGGCGCCGCCTCGGGCGAGGCGATCACCGCCGACCTGCTGGTGCAGAGCAGCGGCGACGAGATGCTCGGTGGGCTCTCCCCGGAGGTCGCCGCGCGCGTCGCCGCGCGACCGGAGGTCGCCGCGACCTCCTCGGTCCGTTTCGGTCACTGGCTGGACGCCGGGACGACCAGCGCGCTCACCGCGGTCGACCCGGCAACCCTCCCGTCGGTCGCCGACGTCGAGATGGCCGCCGGCAGCCTGGCGGCGCTCGACGGCGGGGGGATCGTGCTCGCTGCCGACGTCGCCGCCGAGCGTGGCCTGTCCGTCGGCGACACCCTGGCGATGACCTTCTCGCGCGACGGCGAACAGCTGCTGCCGGTCGTCGGGGTGATGGCCGACGACTCGGCCCGGGCGCTGTCCACCAGCTACGTGCTCTCCCTCGGCACCTACGCCGCGCACTACAGCGAGAACGTCGACGCCACCGTCTACGTCGCCCTCGCCGACGGGGTCGACCCGGGCGAGGCACGGACGGCGGTGGAGGCCGCGGTCGCCGACTTCCCGAACGCCGAGGTCCTCGACCAGGCCGAGGCCGCCGCCGACCGCGCCGCCGCCGTCGACCAGGTGCTCGGGTTGATCACCGTGCTGCTCGGGTTCGCGGTGCTGATCGCGCTGCTGGGCATCACCAACACCCTGGCGCTGTCCATCGTCGAGCGGACCCGGGAGATCGGACTGCTGCGGGCGGTCGGTATGACACGGGCGCAGCTGTCGTGGATGGTCCGCGCCGAGGCGCTGCTCATCGCCGCGGTCGCCGTGGTCACCGGCGTCGCCCTCGGTCTGGGGTTGGCGGCGGCCACCCTGGCCGGACTGTCCGCGGACGAGCCCCTGGTCATCGAGGTGCCCGTCGGGCAGCTGCTGGCCGTCGTCGCCGCCGCAGTCCTCGCCGGTCTGGTCGCCGGGCTCGTGCCCGCCCGACGCGCCGCCCGGCTCGACGTGCTCACCGCGATCGCCACCCAGTGACTCGGCGCGCGCTCACGTCCCCGCCTGCCCCCGACCACCCGTCCGACCAGGAGCTGCCATGACCGACGCCCCGATGACCGCCCCCACCGCCGCGGTCGTGATCCGCCGGGCCACCCCGGCCGACACCACCGAGGTGGCGGCGATGGTCCGCGAGATCGCCGCACACGAGGACCAGACCGCGTCCGTGCACGTGCCCGACGAACAGTGGCACGGGCTGCTCGAGCGGCCCGAGGTGATCGTGCTGCTCGCCGAGCGCGACGGCACGGCCGTCGGCTACGTCTCGGCGATCCGGCGGCTGCACCTGTGGACGGGCGGCGACGTGCTCGACCTCGACGACCTCTACGTCCGGCCCGGACACCGCGACGCCGGCGTCGGCCGGCGGCTGATGGCTGCACTCGCCACCCTGGCCGCACCCGAGCAGCTGCTCATCCGGTGGGGCACGGAGGTCGACAACGTCGACGCCCAGCGGTTCTACCGCCGCCTCGGCGCCACCCTCCGGCCCAAGATCCTCGCCGCCTGGCCGCCTGCCGTGTACGGCGCGCTGGTCCCCGGCCGTTGAACCCGCTGGTCCGGGGATCCGCCGGGTCGGAGAACCCGGCGGATCCACCGGTCCGAGCCTGCGCGCCACCGCCGACAGTCAGCCGTAGCCGACGACCCGATCGACCCCAGGAGTCCGGGATGACCACCACCGCGCCTGGCAGTGCCGCGCCGACCGCCGCCGCCGGACCGAGCGCCAGTTGCACCCTCGACATCGGCGGCATGACCTGCGCCTCCTGTGTCGGCCGGGTCGAGAAGGCGCTGAACCGGGTCGACGGCGTGGCGGCCGCGGAGGTGAACCTGGCCACCGAGGTCGCCACCGTCCGCTTCGACCCGGCACGGGTCGGACTCGAGGAGCTGACCGCCGCGGTCGCCCGCGCCGGCTACGCCGCCACCCCCCGCCGCGAGACCCCGCCCGCCGACCAGGACACCGGCACCGGCCCCGACACGGCGGCCGGAGGTGGCGACGACGAGACGCGGCTGACCGCGCTCAGGCGCCGGTGGCAGATCACCCTCGCCACCGGCCTGGGCCTGATGGTGCTGATGTACGTGCCGCTGTACCTGGACGCGATGGACTGGCTGATGCCGGCCGTCCTCGTGGTCGCCACCGTCGTGCAGTTCTGGGCCGGCCGGGACGTCTACCGCGCCGCCTGGGCCGCCGCCCGCCACCGCTCGACGAACATGAACACCCTCGTCGCCCTCGGGACCGGCGTCGCCTACGGCTACAGCGCCTTCGTCACCCTGTGGCCGGCCGCCGCCGAGCGCTGGGGCCTGCCGCTGCACGTCTACTTCGAGACCTCGCTGGTGATCCTCGCCCTGGTCCTGGCGGGCCGGTGGATGGAGGCCCGGGCGAAGAAGCAGACCGCCGCGGCGATCACCGCCCTGGTCGGCCTCGCGCCGAGGACGGCCCGCGTGCTGCGCGACGGCGCCGAGGTCGACGTCCCGGTCGAGCAGGTCGCCGTCGGGGACCTCGTGCGGGTCCGGCCCGGCGAGAAGGTCCCCGTCGACGGCGTCGTGACCGAGGGCGCCACCGCGGTCGACGAGAGCATGCTGACCGGCGAGAGCCTGCCGGTGGACAAGACGGTCGGCGACCAGCTGATCGGCGCCACGCTCAACCGGACCGGCACCGTCGTCGTCCGGGCCACCGCGGTCGGTGCCGACACCGCGCTCGCGCAGATCGTCCGCCTGGTGGAGGACGCGCAGGGCGCGAAGGTCCCGCTGCAGCGGCTGGCGGACCGGGTCTCGGCCTGGTTCGTCCCGATCGTGCTCGGCCTGGCCGCTGCCACGTTCCTCGCCTGGGCGCTGGTCGGCCCGGACAGCGGCCGGCTGACGCTGGCGATCACCACGACGATCGCGGTGCTGATCATCGCCTGCCCGTGCGCGCTGGGCCTGGCGACGCCGACCGCGGTCATGGTCGGCACCGGCCGGGCCGCGGAGCTCGGCATCCTGATCGGCAACGGGGACGCGCTGGAGACCGCCCGCCGGGTCACCGCCGTCGTGCTGGACAAGACCGGCACGATCACGCGCGGCAGGCCGGCCCTCACCGGCGTCACCACCACCGGCGGGTGGGCCGAGGACGACGTCCTGGCGCTGGTGGCCGCCGCGGAGACCGGCAGCGAGCACCCGGTCGGCGAGGCGGTGCTGGCCGCCGCCGCCGACCGCGGGCTGGTCCTGCCGGCGCTGCGCTCCTTCGACGCCGTGCCCGGCCACGGCATCGACGCCGTCGTCGACGACCGGCACGTCCTGGTGGGCAACGCCGCCCTGATGGCCGCCCGCGGGACCGACGTCTCCGCGCTGCAGGCCACCGCCGCCCGCGAGGCCGCGGCCGGCCGCACGCCCATGTTCGCCGCGGTCGACGGGGCCGCGGCAGCGGTGCTCACGGTCGCCGACACGGTCAGGCCGGAGTCGGCCGAGGCGGTCGCCCAGCTGCAGGCGCTCGGCGTCCAGGTGTGGATGCTCACCGGCGACAACGCCGCCACCGCGGCCGCGATCGCCGGGCAGGTCGGCATCGACCACGCGCTGGCGGAGGTGCTGCCGGCGGACAAGGCGGCGCAGGTGCGCCGGCTGCAGGAGCAGGGCCACGTCGTGGCGATGGCCGGCGACGGCATCAACGACGCCGCGGCCCTGTCGGCCGCCGACGTGGGCATCGCCATCGGGACCGGCGCCGACGTCGCGATCGCCGCCTCCGACGTCACCCTCGTCGGCGGCGACCTGCGCGGCATCGTCTCGGCGATCGCGCTGTCCCGGCGCACCGTGACCACGATGAAGCAGGGCCTCGGCTGGGCGTTCGGCTACAACCTGCTGCTGATCCCGGTCGCCGCCGGCGCCCTGTACTGGTGGAACGGCCTGCTGCTGGACCCGGTGCTGGCCTCCGCCGCGATGGCGATGAGCTCCGTCAGCGTCGTGACCAACGCGCTGCGGCTGCGCCGCTTCCGCCGCCCGGCCACCGTCGCGGAGATCCTGCGCCCGCCGCTGCGCGCCCGGATCGGCCAGTACGCCTACCTGGCCGGCATCGCGGTCGTCGCGCTGGCCCTGGGCGCGGGACTGACCGCGGTGTCCCGGATGGACTTCGCCGAGCGCGGCATGAACGGGACGCTCGCCTGGATGCAGGGCACCGGCATGCCGATGCGGCCGGCGATGAGCGAGATGATGACCGCCGAGGTGCCGCCGACCGAGGCCGCCGACGCCGGGCTCGACGTCCGGCTCGACCTGCCCGCCGCCGTCCGCCCGGGGGAGCCGGCCCGGCTGGTGGCCACCGTCGTCGACACGGGCACCGGGGAACCCGTCGAGGACCTCACCCGCAGCCACGAGGCGTGGATGCACCTCATCGCCACCCGGGAGGACCTGGGCACGTTCGCGCACGTCCACCCGCAGCCCACCGGCCGGCCCGGGCAGCTCGCCGTCGACGTCACGTTCCCCACCGCCGGCCGGTACGTCGTCGACACCGAGTTCCGGCGGCAGGGCGAGATGGCCGACGTGCACTCCCGGCAGGTGCTCACCGTGGCCGGTACCGCGCCGGAGCCGGTGGCCCTGACGGCCGGGCCGCGGACGGTCGTCGTCGGCGGCGTGCGGGTCGAGCTGGGAGGGACCGCCGAGGCCGGGGGCGTGAGCGACCTGCACTTCACGTTCACCGACGCGGGGACCGGCCGGCCGGTCGACGACCTGCAGCCCTACCTGGCCGCCGCCGGGCACGTCGTGGTCATGCGCGCCGACGGACAGACCTTCGCCCACGAGCACGCGGAGGTGGACGACGGGAACGGCCGGCCGGTGTTCGCGCTGCCGGGACAGTCGTTCGGTCCGGAGCTCGACGTGCACGCCGAGTTCCCCACCGCCGGGGTCTACCGGCTGTGGGCGCAGTTCCGCCTCGCCGACGGGGACGTCATCACCGTCCCGTTCACCGTCCGGGCCCGCTGACCGGAGGAGCACGCGACGAGCACGCCCACCACCCCGACGCCCCGCCCGGCTCGGGCGCGGCACCCCCGGTCGCGGGTGATCGGCAGGCGCGACCGGCTGCCGGTCCAGCGGCTCGCCGACGGAGCGGCTGCTGACGACGCCGGGGCCGTCGCGTCGGCCGCGGACCGTGCGCACGGCAGGACCGGAGGACCGGACGGGCCCCGCTCACCGAGAGAGGAACGGATGACCGTGCACGTGCGCCCGGCGACACCCGACGACGTCCCGGCCGCCGCCGTGGTGCTCGCCGACGCGTTCACCGACTACCCCTGGACCCGGTGGACGGTCGACGCCGACGACCACGGCGGGCGGCTGAGGACGCTGTTCCGCCTCGACCTCTCCGCCGTCGCGGTGCCCTTCGGCCGGGTCGACCTCGGCGAGACGGCGGACGGGCTCGTGAGCGTCGCGGTCTGGATCCGCGGCACCGCGGTACCCGCGGACGCGTGGGCACGGGTCGGTCCGGCGACCACCGAGCTGGCGGGGGACCGGGCAGCGGCCGCGGCCGAGGCCGAGGCGGTGCTCGCCGGACGCCGCCTCGACGAGCCGCACGTGGCCCTCGCCAGCCTCGGCGTCGCGCGGCGTCGGCAGGGGCGGGGCCTCGGTGCCGCGACCCTGGCCCCCGGACTCGCGTGGTCCGACCGCGAGGGGCTGCCGGTGCACCTGGAGACCAGCGCGGAGCCCAACGTGCGCTTCTACCGCCGCCTCGGCTTCGCGGTGGTCGACGCCGTCGACCTGCCCGACGGGGGTCCGCGCACCTGGCTGATGCGCCGTCCGCCCCGTACAGGGACGGTGAACGGCTCTCCGTCCTCCTGATCGTGCTGGGCGAGGTCGGCTCCGGTGTCCGTGACGGCGGCGGAGGACCCCGCGGCGTCGGCCAACGTCCAGCACACCTGGTCGCCGTGTCGCAGGCCGGGCGGCGTGCCCCACTGCCGCAGGCGCGACGGGCGTCGCGGCCGGTCCGCTCCTGCACGGACGGCTCGGCGGGCTCGCCCCGTCGTCCGAGGTGAGGCCGCCGGCCGGGCACTACCCGCTCGGTGTGATGCGCGAGGGAGTCGTGTCGTCGGGGGACGGCAGGATCCCGTCGGCCTGACGGCTCCGCAGACGCGTGACCAGGACGGCGACCTGGGTGCGGCGTTGCAGGCCCAGTTTGGGCAGCAGGTTGCTGACGTAGTTCTTCACGGTCTTCTCCGCCAGACCCAGCCGGTTGCCGATCTGGCGGTTGGTGAGCCCGTCCCCGATCAGCTGCAGCACGGCACGCTCCCGCTCGGTGAGGTCGGCCAGCGGATCCGGCCGCCCGGCGCCGCCGTCGGCGTCGAGCACCGCGGTGACCTCGGGGGCGAACACGGTGCCGCCCGCCGCCACCCGGCGCACGGCCGCCTGCAGCGCCGGACCCCGCACGTGCTTGACCAGGTATCCCGACACCCCCGCCCGCACGGCTGCTGCCACCGTCTCCGGGTCGGCGTACTGGCTGAGCACCAGGCACCGCACCCCGGGGACGTCCGCGCGCAGCCGGGTGCAGGCCTCCGCCCCGGTGCCGTCGGGCAGGCGCATCCCCATCACCGCCACGTCCGGGCGCACGGCCCGGCCGCGGACCACCGCCTGGTCGACCGAGGCAGCCTCGGCGACGACGGCGAGCCCGGCGTCGCCCTCGAGCACCTGGATCACGCCGCGGCGGACCACCTCCTGCTCGTCGAGCACGAGAACCCGTACGACGGCCGTCTCTGCCGGCACCGGAACCAGCTCCCGGGGTCGAGGGGTGCGGCACGACGTCGTCGGCGTGCAGCCGGAACGCTATTCGGCCGCGCGGGAGTTCGGTACCCGCGCCGGCACCCAGAGCTGGTGCTCTCCCGGCCGAAGTCGGGGCTGGCCGACCGCAGGCGCTGCCCGCCGTCCCAGGGGCACCGGCGCAACCGGGCCGGGAGCGGCTGCAGCACGCGAACGCACCATCGCGCTCACCGTCCACCGGCATCTGCACCCGGCCTGGCCGGCAGGCCGCCGACCGCTTCGCCGCCCTGCTGCGGGGCTGACCGACCCCGCGACGTCCCACACCGGTGTCACGAGGCGTCGTTGACACCGGGGCGGCGCCGTGTCCGAGGGGGGACCTCAACGCCGCCCCGGTGGGCGATCGCCCACCGGCTGCTGTCTCGGTGCGGACGCAGCGCGGTGTGCGCGGCTTCGTGGACGTGGTCAGGAGCGGGGTGCGGCGCGGACGGCCCGAATCGTCCCGACCTCAACCGAGAGCTGGTGACACGGGCCGCGGGCCGGCGCGGTCGGCCAGCTCGTGGAGGCGGTCGGCCAGCTGCTGGGCCTGCTCGGCGGCCTCCCGCAGCCCGTCCCTGTCAGACGGGGGAGAGGGCAGCGCCGGGCTGGGCGGACCCACCGGCCCGGCCTCCAGGTCGACGTCGAAGGCGATGTCCTCGGCGCGGTGCCAGGTGGCGAAGACCTCGAGCGGCCGGCCGTCCTGGTCCTGGGTCTGGCCCTCGAGCAGCAGCAGGGGAGCGCCCGGCCGCGTCTCCAGCTCCCGGGCGAGGTCGGTGTCGGCAGCCACCGCGCGCACCTGCCGCCGTCCGCCGGTCGGCCGGGCGCCGAGGCGCCGGGTGAGCACCTCGTGCAGCGAGGCGTCGGTGAGCTCCTCGGCGGTCAGCCCCGCGCAGCGGGGGAGCGGCAGGGCGGTGCGGATGCGGGCCAGCGGCCGTCCGTCCACCCGCCGCAGCCGCTCCAACCGCAGCACCCGGCCTCCACCCAGCCAGCGGTCCTGCGCGGAGGAGGCCGGCTCCTCGCCGAGCGACAGCACCTCGGTGGTGACCTCGAGACCCTCGGCGGCCATCTGGGTGTAGAGCCCGCTGGCGCGCTGCACCAGCCGGTGGTGCTGCCGCGCGGGCGCCACCACGCTGCCCCGCCCGCGGCTGCGTTCGACCAGGCCCTCGGCCACCAGGGTCGACAGCGCCTGGCGGACCACCGACCTGGCCACCCCGAACCGCTCCTGCAGGGCGACCTCGCTGTCCAGGGCGGACCCCGGCGGCAGGCGGTGGTCGCGGATCTGCGCGCGCAGCGCGTCGGCCACCTGCACGTGCAGCGGCCGCCCAGCGGCCCGGTCGAGACCCGGCACGGGTGCCGAGCCTAGGCGCCGAGCTGGGCGGCCGAGGCCTGCGCGGTCTGCCAGACCTGGTCCCAACCCTGGGCGAGCGCAGCCGCCCGCCGGCAGGACAGCACCAGGCTGCCCTCGCGGGCGATGCCCTGGCCGGCGATGTCGAAGGCGGTGCCGTGGTCCACCGACACCCGCACCACCGGCAGGCCGACGGTGATGTTGACGCCGTCGTCGCCGTAGACCGCCTTGAACGGCGCGTGCCCCTGGTCGTGGTAGCAGACGACGACCATCTCGTACTTCCCCTTGACCGCCGCCGGGATCAGGGCGTCGGCCGGCAGCGGACCCACGGCGTTGACGCCGTCGGCGCGCACGGCCTCGACCGCCGGTGCCAGCACGTCGGCGTCCTCGTCGCCGAAGATCCGGTTCTCCCCGGCGTGCGGGTTGAGCCCGGCCAGCGCCACCTCGGCGTCGGGCTTGCCCAGCGCGCGGGTGAAGGCGCCGGCCAGCCGGAGCACCGCCTGGGTGCGCTCCGGAGTCACCGCCTCGATGGCCTGCCGCAGCGACACGTGCGTGGTCAGGTGGAACAGGTAGAGGTCGCCGGCCGACAGCACCAGGCTGAAGTTCTCCACGCCGAACTCGTGCGCGAGCAGCTCGGTGTGGCCGGGCCAGGCGTGGCCGGCCGAGTGCATCGCCGCCTTGTTCAGCGGCGCGGTCACGATGCCGTCGACCGCTCCGGACCTGGCCAGGTCGCAGGCGGCGACGACGAAGCGGTAGGAGCCGTCGCCGGCGACCTCGCTGAGCCGGCCGAGCGGGACCTCGGGCATCGGGTCGCCGACCTGCACGACCTCGACGGTGCCGGGTTCGTTGGCGGCCGCGCGCGGGTCCTCGACCTGCCGGACGACGGCGGGGTCGCCGCCGATGGCCTGCACGGCCCGGCGCACCGCGCCGACGTCACCGACGACCACGGGCACGCACTCGGTGCGCAGGTCCTCGTGCCCGAGCAGGGCTTTGGCGGTGATCTCCGGGCCGATGCCGGCGACGTCGCCGATCGTGACGGCGAGCGTGGGCTTGTCCATGGCTGTTCTCTCCTCGTACGTGTTCAGGCTCGTCCGGTCGGCGAGACGGCGCGGACCAGCGTGTCCGGGTCGCCGAAGCCGCCGGCCTTCGTGGTGACGGGCAGACCGTCGACGTCCCCGCCGACCAGCCGGCCGTGCGGCACGCCCTCGGTGACGGCGCCGAGCACCTCGATGCCGGTGCACCCCCACCGGTCCACCAGTGCCCGGGCGCCGTCGCCGCCGGTGACCACGACCCGGCCGTACGGCCGGTGCGCGTGCAGCCGGGCGACCAGCCCGGCCAACGAGGCGGCGACCGCCTCGGCGCGCGCACCGGGGGCGCGCTCCTCCGGGGCAGTGACGACGGTCAGGCCCGGCACCGGGCCGGAGGGGACGGCGCCCTCGACCCAGGCCGCCCATGCCGCCTCGTCGGCCAGGTCGGCCGTGGCCGGCGCCAGGTGGAGCAGGTCGCCGGCGTACACCTCGCGCAGCCGGGCCTCCTGCTCGCGGGCGGTCCGGTGCAGCGAGGTGACCAGGACCACCGCCGGCCTCCCGCCGGACGGCGGGGCGCCGCCGGGGGCGGCCGCCGTCGCGGGGCGCCACCGGACGGCCAGGGCCCCGGCCAGCCCGGCCGAGCCGGCCGGCACCGCGTCGGGGCCGACCCGGTCGACGGCGTCGGCGAGGCGGGCGAGGTCGGCGTCGGCGCGGGCATCGACGGTGACCACCCGTGCCGTGCGGCCCGCCGCGGCGAGCGCCGCGGCCAGCGCGGACGGGTCGCCGTCGGCCGGCTGGGGGACGTGCACGGAGCCGGGCAGCAGCTCGGCCAGCCGGGAGGTGGTCACGGGGGTGACGGGGTCGCGCCCGGCCGGGCCCTCCTCCAGGAGCTGCCCGCCGGCCAGCGCGAGGCCGTCGGCGACGACGCGGTCCATCGCCGGGTAGGCGGGGCAGACGACGGCGAAGGCGGCCGGGCGCACCGCGGACCAGCTCTCCAGCGCGCCGCGCACCTGGGCGGCGACCGAGCCGCGCATCGTGGAGTCGACCTTGACGTAGAGCCGCCCGGCACCCGATCCGTGCAGCCGGGTGACGGCGGCGCCGGTCGCCGGGGCGGCCTCCTCGGCCAGGGCCCGGGCGTCGGTGCACTCGGCCAGCACCGCGTCGGCCGGGAGCCGGTCGGTACCGGGCCGCAGGCGCAGCAGCGTGGGCCAGCCCTGGCGGGCGAACTGCACCGACGTGTCGGTGGCGCCGGTCAGGTCGTCGGCGACGACGCCGATGCGGGTCACCGGCCGTCCCCCGTCGTCCTCCCGTCGGGGCCGGGTGCGTCCGCGTCGGGCGCCATGACGGTGGCGACCGGGACCTCCAGCTCGTCCTCGCTGGTCAGCCCGCCGGCGCGCTTGAGCACGAACGAGGCGACGATCGGCGCGAGGACGGCCGTGACCAGGGCGGAGGCGGCCACCTGCGCGGTCGCCGTCCCGACGTACTCGGCGAAGCGGGGGTCGGCGGCCGCGACGATGCCGGGGGTGGCGATGGCGTTGCCGGCCGTGGTGGCGGCAGCGAAGCCGATGCCGGCCTTGCGGCCGCGGCGCAGCACGAAGCGGTACCCGACGTAGACCAGCGAGCCGGTGATCAGGACGACGGCGACGCCGATCGCGATGCCGCCGATGCCGCCGGTGACCACCGCGCCCAGGTCGATGCCGGTGCCCAGGGCGAAGGCGAAGAAGGGGATGACGATGTTCGGCACCGGGCGCAGCACCTCGCGCCACTGCGGGTCGAGGTTGCCCACGAGCGCGCCCAGCAGGAACGGCACCAGCGCCGCGACCAGCGTGAGCACCGGGATGTCGCCGAGGCCGGAGGCGCCCAGGAACAGCAGCGTGAAGAACGGGCCGTCGTTGATGGCCGAGGCGAGGTAGGCGCCGCGGTCGCGGTTGTCGCCGTACTTGCCGGTGAAGGCGAGCCACAGCCCGCCGTTGCTGTTGTCGAAGGCGGCCAGCAGTCCGAGGATCGACAACCCCCAGAAGCCGTCGATGCCCACGACCAGCCCCAGCAGCACGATCAGGCCGGCCGGGATCAGGCTCTTGAACAGCAGGACGACGCCGGTGTGGGCGAGCACCGGGCCGCCGGTGCGGAACGTGACCTGGGTGCCGGTGGCGAAGATGAGCAGGGCGATGAGCGGCAGGGCGCTGTCCTGGAACAGCGCGGTGGTGAAGCTGCCGATGCCCAGGGCGCCCGGGGCGAAGGTGCCGAGCACCGAACCGAGGACCAGCGGGATGAGCATCAGCCCACCGGGGATCCGGTTCATCGTGGCGAACAGCGGCACTCGGGACCGCTCGGTGCCGGAGGTGGCGGAACTCATGGAGCACTCCTCGGGGCGCAGCTCTGCGTCGTCAGTTGTGCGTACAAGATGTCCGTACGGTTGTACACGTCACAGGACCGGAAGGGAAGCCCCGTCCTGGAACCGCCGCGGGTCAGCGCAGGAGTGGGAGAAGCCGCTCGGGGGAGCGGGTGGCCTGGGCCAGCACCGCGGTCCCGGCCTGCGCCGGGATCCGGCCGCCGGCGAGCGCGACCGTCTCGGCGGCCACGTCGGGTGCAGCGGCGGATCAGGAGTGAGTCCCTCACGTCGGGCTGCCCGGTGCGTGTGGAGTCGTCACCTGTTCGCACCGAGCCGGTGACGACTCACGCGGACGCCAGTTGCTCCACGTCGGGGCTCGAACGAAGCGTCCTGACGGTGGTGGTCGGCGGTGTCGACCTCCGTCGTGCTCGATGCCAGTGGGCCGTCGGCAGCCCGGCGCCGTGCCGGAACGGGCACCCGTCGCCCGGCCAGGACAGTCCTCGGGGAGCGACCGGTCGTGTCGAGGACGAGCGGCCGCAGCACCCGGGCCCCGGTCACCGCAGCACGCACCGTCGCGGTCCGGGCGGCGGCGATGACGGTGGGGCCGGCGAAGGAGCAGCCGAACCCGTACTCGGGTGCCGGACGGTCGGCCCGCTGCCGGTCGACCCGACCGGGCAGGGCACCGAGGTGTTCGAGGTCGAGCACCGCGGCGATCCGGGGCACGAGGTCGGTGGCGTGCCGGGTGAGGAGGGCATCGACCCAGGCCTGCGCGAGGGCGACGTGCCGGGTGGACAGCAGCACGAGGGCGCTGCGCGGGAGTGGCCAGACGGATCGCGGGACAGGTCGAGGTGGTCGGGGTCGGTCCAGCGGCGGGTCGCGGTCGGCCGCGGTCAGGACCTCAGGATCTCGCGGCCGTCGAGGAGGACGACCCCGGCGACCTGGACGTCGGCCGTGGCGGTGTGCGAGGAGGTGTGCACCGGGGACCCCCGCACACCACCCGGTCGAAGGCGACCCGGACCAGGAACGGGTCCTCGCAGAGCAGGGACACGGACGGGACCGCCCGAACGTGGAGCTGGTGCACCGGTGGTCGTGCCAGGCCGTCGGCCGCGGTCTCGCGCCGAGGTGGCCGGGCTCCGTACCATCTCGTCCAGGTGTGCCGGGAAGTCTGGTCGGCGGTTCCTCAGCCGACCCCGACCGCCGGAGTTGATGGCCGTGACCACGACCGCCTCCGGTGGGACCGGACCCCACCCCCGGGCCGTGGACGCCGTGGTGGCGCAGGTCGCCGCCGCGTCGGCCGGCGAGCACGGGATGCCGGCCGCGCTCCTGGACGGCTACCTGACCGCTCTCTGGGCGGTGGCGTGCACCGGTCGTCGGCTGAGCCGGGACGAGGAGGCGGCGTGCCGACGCCTCGGCGGGGAGGCAGCGGCCACCGGTCTGGCGCTGCCGGCCCTCGTGGACATCTACATGACGGCCTCCCGGCGCCTGTGGCCCCGTCTCCCGGACCTGGTGGCGGAGGTCCGGCGCAGACCGCTGCGGCCTCCTGACTTGATCAGCCTCGGTGAGGCGGTGTGGCGGGCCGCGGACACCGCTCTGGCAGCACTGGCCGCTGGGTACGTCGAGGCCCAGCGCCAGGTGGTGCGGCGCGAGGAGGCGTTGCGGCGGGAGTTCGTCGAGGACCTTCTCAGCGGTCACGCCGACGTCGGATCACTGGTGGAGCGTGCCGGACCGTTCGGGCTCACTCTGACCGCTCCACACTTCGTCGCAGTCGCGGCCACCGACCGGCCGGTCGACTCGGGGATGCAGCTGACCGGCGGGTTGACCGACGACGTCCGCTCCCGCTTCGGGGACCGCGGGCTGCTCACCGCCGCGAAGGACGGGCAGCTGGTGTGCGTGTTCTCGCTCTCCCCGAGGGCCGGTGGCCACCCTCCGGGGCCGGACGGGTCCGACCTGGCGGAGCTGGTCGGTCGGGCCGCGGCCCGGCTGACCCGCCGCCCCGACTGGCGGGTCGGGGTCGGCCGCGTCCACCCCGGCCCGGGAGGGGTCCGGCGCTCGTACCGCGAGGCGCTGGAGGCCATCGACCTGGCCGAGCGCCTGTCCCTCCCGCAGCGGGTCGCCCACGCCCGTGACCTGCTCGTCTACCGGGTCCTCGTCCGCGACGAGGCCGCGATGGCCGACCTCGTCGAGGCTGTCCTGGGCCCGCTGGCGACCGCGCGGGGCGGAGCGGAGCCGCTGCTCCGCACGGTGGAGGCCTGGTTCGCCAGCGGCGGCAACACGGCCGAGGCGGCGCGCCGACTGCACCTGAGCGTCCGTGCCGTCACCTACCGGTTGCAGCGCGTCGCGGAGCTCACCGGCCACACAGCAGGTGACGCGGAGCACCGGCTCGCCCTGCACGTCGCCGTGACCGGGGCCCGGCTGCTCGACTGGCCGCGTCGCCCGCTCGTCGCCGACTGACCCTCCGATTGCCGGGACCCGGCAATCGGCGGTTCCCAACTCGTCCGCAGGCGGGCGCTGCCGGCCAGGGGGACCGGTTCCTAGCCTCCTGGCCATGCGATCCCGACCTGCCCTGCACCCGATCCCCGACGCTCCCGCGCCCGGCGACGTGGCGCTCGCAGCGCAGGTCGAGCCCGCCGATCCGACCACCGGCGACGGTGCCGGACGTGAGGGCGACCTGACCGTGTACGTCGACACCGACCCGCGGCCTCCGGTGGTGTCCGTCGTCGGCGCCCTGGAGGGCCACGGTCACGCCCTCCTGGCGGCGGTGCTCGACCACGTGCGCGAGCAGGTCGGGCAACCGATCGTGGTTGACCTGCACGGTGTCTCCCGGACCGATCAGCGCGCCCTGGCCCCGGTCCTCACGGCCGACGTGGTCCTCACGGACACCTCACCAGCGGTCGACGAGGTCCTGCTCGACCTCACCAGGCGCGCGCAGGCGGCAACCGGCCGGGTCGGGCGAGCCCGCCGACCGTCTGCCGGGGTCCGGCGGAGCGCCTCACCGACTCCCCGTCCTCACCGGAGGTAGGCGTGTTCTCACTGCTCTGGTTGCTCGTCGTCGGGCTGGTGGCGGGGCTGCTCGCCCGCGCCATCGTGCCCGGCAGGGACTCGATGGGATGGCCGGCCACGATCCTGCTGGGGGTCGCCGGATCGGTCGTCGGCGGACTGCTGCTCGGCCTCCTCACCGGCGGGCTGCGCGACCGCGGCTTCGGTCCCGCCGGGCTCGTCGGCTCGGTGAGCGGGGCGGTGATCGTGCTGGTCGTCCACGACCGGCTGGCCGCCCGCCGACGGATGCCCCCGGGGGCGTCCCGCGGCCGGTTGTGACCGCAGGCGCCGGCGTGTCCTCGGTCCCGCGCGCACGGAGCGGCGCCGCGCGCCGGCTCTCCCGCTCCCTGTGGCCCCCGACCCTCCGGATCTGCCACGGCGTGCTCCTCGTGGGAGCGGTCTGCTGCGCGCTCGTCGGGGCGCTGAGCGCACCTGCCTACGTCGTCCTGGCGGTGACGCCGGCCTTCGGGCTCTTCGTGGCCGGCCTGGTCGGCCTCATGGACCCGGCCTTTCCGAAGGCCCCGTCGGCCAAGCGCAGAGCGGTCCTCGCCGGAGCGGGAGCGTCCCTCGTCGTGCCGTGCCTCGCCGGCCTGGCGCAGCTGGGCGACGCCGGAACGGTCGCCGGGCTCGTCCTGCTGTTCCTGAGCTGCCTCCTGGCCGAGGCCTGGATCACCCGGTCCCTCGGCTCCGCCGGCCGGGACGACGAGGCGGAGGTGGACGTCGAGGAGCTGCAGCGGCTCCTGCGTGCCCTGCCGACCTCGGTGCTGATGCGGGATTGGCGGTCGACCGGCGAACTCGTCCGGACGGCCGCGGACCCGGACCGCCGGGCCCGGGGCCTCCTGGTGCGCACCGTCCTGCTCGAGGAGATGACGCGCCGGGATCCGGCGGGAGTGGCCCGGTGGCTGCGAACCGGCGACGACGACGCTCCCGAGCAGTACCTGAGCGGCGACCGGGACACCGCCCCGTGAGGGCCCGGACCGGTCGGGTCCCCGCGCTCCGGCTCACCGCCGGGTGCCGGCGGTGGCGGGATGCCACCGCTGCGCCCGCCGGGTCCTGACCGGCCGAGCCGACCCAGGCCCGGACGGCCTGGCCCGGTACCTCCGAGGGCAGGTGTGCCGGGAAGTCCGGTCGGCGAGCTCGCCGCCGACCCCACCGCCTCTTCGGAGTTGATCTCGTGTCCGCCCCTGCCCCCACCTCGTTCCGGCTGTTCGACCGCGGCTCGTGGCCCGAGACCCGCCGCATCGCCGGCATCCTGCGCAAGGAGACCGTCGGCGGCATCCTGCTCATCAGCGGCGCCGTCCTCGCTCTGGCCTGGGCCAACAGCCCCTGGTCGGCGGCCTACGAGACGCTGCGCGACACCCGGGTCGGCCCGGCCGCCCTGCACCTGGACCTCACGTCGGGCACCTGGGCCGCCGACGGGCTGCTGGCGATCTTCTTCTTCGTCGCCGGGCTGGAGCTCAAGCGCGAGTTCGTCGCCGGCGACCTGCGCGACCCGCGCCGGGCCGCCCTGCCGGTCGCCGCCGCGGTCGGCGGCATGGCCGTGCCGGCGCTGCTGTACTGGGCGATCGACGCCGGCGCCGGCGGCGGGGCGCTGGCCGGGTGGGCGATCCCGACCGCCACCGACATCGCCTTCGCACTCGCCGTCCTCGCCGTGATCGGCACGCACCTGCCCGCGGCGCTGCGCACCTTCCTGCTCACCCTCGCCGTCGTCGACGACCTGCTGGCGATCACGATCATCGCGATCTTCTACACCTCCGCGCTGGCGGTCACGCCGCTGCTGCTGGCCCTGATCCCGCTGACTGTCTTCGGAGTCCTGGTGCAGAAGCGGATCCGCTCGTGGTGGCTGCTGTTGCCGGTGGCCGTCGTGACCTGGGTGCTGGTGCACGAGTCCGGGGTGCACGCCACCGTCGCCGGCGTGCTGCTGGCGTTCACCGTGCCGGTGGTGCGCAGCCGGGCCGCCGGCGGACCGGATGCCGGCCCCGGGTTGGCCGAGCACTTCGAGCACCGGTTCCGCCCGCTCTCGGCCGGCGTCGCGGTGCCGGTGTTCGCGTTCTTCTCCGCCGGGGTCACCGTCGGCGGGCTGTCCGGGCTGGGCGCGGCGCTCACCGACAGCGTCGCGGTCGGCATCATCGTCGGCCTGGTCGTCGGCAAGGTGGTCGGCATCACCGGGGCCACCTGGCTGGTCGCCCGGTTCACCCGCGCCGAGCTCGACCGCGACCTCGGCTGGCCCGACGTCGTCGGGCTGTCGCTGCTGGCCGGCATCGGGTTCACCGTCTCGCTGCTGATCGGCGAGCTGGCCTTCGGCGCCGACACACTCCGCGACGAGCACGTCAAGGTGGGCGTGCTGGCCGGCACCCTGCTCGCGGCGCTGCTGGCCACCGTGCTGCTCCGGCTGCGCGACCGTCGCTACCGGCGCATCGCCGAGGCCGAGACGCGGGACGTGGACGCCGACGGTGTCCCGGCCGTCCACCAGTGCGGCCGGCGAGGATGAGCCCGCCTCGCGGCGACGCCGTGGGGCTCGGCGACGACGTCCGCCCCGACCGACACCGGCGCTGGACCCGCACACGGCAGCTGTCGCCACGCCCGATGCCGCAACCGACCGTCAGCAGGACGCCCATGACCGGGATGGGCCAGAGCGCACTGCGCAGACGGGCGGCGACCACGCGGATCGCTCGGTCGCCGTCTCCTCGGCCGCCCACAGGGCAGACCTTCCGGCACGTCGGGCACGGACGGTCCGAGGTCCCGCAGTGAGACGCTCCGGGCCTGCGCACGCCGGCCGGGGAGTGCGGTTGTGCTGCTCCGGGCCGGACCGGCCACCTCCGTCCCCGTCCGGCCGGCCGGAGGGAGCGCCGAGCCCGGATGGGCTGGACGTCGCTCCTCCAGGGAAGCCGGCCTCACCGGACGGCAGCTGCTGTGCGGTGAGGCCGTGCCCGCCGGGTCGGACCAGCGCTACGGCGTCGCGGGTGCCAGCGGCGTCGTCGGTGTCCCCTGGCCAGGGGCAGCCGGGCAGCCGGAGTCGACCCGCGCCGCGGATCGTGCCCGGCGGTCCGGGGGCCGTCCTCGTCGGCCGCGTGCGGTGGCGGTCCGCGCCACGGCGAGGGAGGAACCGTTGCCGGGACGGGGTCTCATCGACTGCCTTCCGCGGCGATGAGCTCGGCGACGTCGTCGGGCATCTGCGAGCAGTCGTCGTCGGTGTCCGGCTGGTCCTGGGCGAGCCCCTCGACGCCGGCGTCCTCGACCGGCTGGAAGCCCTTCTCGGCGATGTGCCGCGGCACCCGGTTCTGTGCGTTGACGACGTGCGAACGCGACAGCCAGCCGAGGCCGTCGTCCACGTCGAAGTCGAGCCCGCCGCCCGGGGCGCGCTGGACGTGTCCCGGAGACGGCAGGAGCCCGACCAGCTGGACGGCCTGGTCCACGGACAGCGTGGACGGAGGGGTGTCGAAGTAGTACCAGCTGGCCGCGCAGATGCCGTAGACCTGCGGACCGAGCTGGGCGTGGTTGACGTACAGCTCGAGCATGCGGCGGTCGTCGAGGACCAGCGCCAGCTCCATCGACAGGCCGGCCTCGACGGCCTTGCGCCAGGCACTCATCTCCTGGTTCAGGAAGAGGTTCTTCGCCACCTGCTGCGGGATCGTCGACCCGGACGGGTCCTCCTCCCCGCGCAGGTGCGCCTCGGCGCGGCCGGACAGCTCGTCCCAGGTGAAGGCACCGTCGCGGTAGGGGAGCGGCTGGTCCTCGTGCGCGATGACGGCGGCGAGGAAGTTGCGCGACACGTGCTCGACCGGCACCGACTGCTGGATGGCGCCCCGGTCGTTGGCCAGCATGAACGCCGTCGTCGGCGGGTCGATCCAGCGCAGCGACACCAGGACCAGCGCCTGGAGCAGGAAGGCGGTCACCAGGACGCGGGCGGTGCGGCGGCGCAGGCGACGACGCCGTTCGCGCTTCGGGTCCTCCCGGGGTGGGACCTCGTCCGCTGCCGGCCGGGTGCCCGGCCGACGGCGCTGGTGCGGAGGCGTGGTCCCGGGACCGGGCGGCGGTGGCGGCGGCCACGGTCGGGACCGGGGAGGGGGCGCAGCCCACGGGTCGGACGGCGGAGGTCCTGGCCACGGATCGCCGTACCGCGCGAGCGGGTCGTCGGCCACCGGCCGCGACGTGCGCCGGGACGACGCCCGGTCGGTCCGCTGCTGCTCGTCCGGCAGGTCAGCCGGCGGGTGACGGCGGCGCGGCGCGAAGGGCATGAGGTGTCGTCCTCCTGTGACCCGCTGACCGGATCCCCAGGGTACCGGGGGATCGGCGGCGGGCCGATCGTCCGACAGGTGAGCGCGCGCAGGCGCCCGTTCCCGGCCGCCTCGGTCGAACTGGCTGCCCGTGTCGGCGGTCCGCCTCCGGTCCGGGCTCCACGCCACGTCGGCGTCCGACATGTCGGTCCGGGAGCGTCCCGTCGTCCCGCTCGTCGCGGTCCCACTGCTGCGGGCGGGCACGGGCGCGCTCCACGGTCCCACCTGTCGACCGTCGGTTCCCGGTGGTGCGGTCCGCGGAGTGCGCGGACCCAGGTGCCGCACTGCTCGACGGCGGACCGGGCAGCGGCCCGTCACTGGGGCATCCCAGGCCCGAACACGGAGACGCCCCGGGTTCCTGACCTGCAGGAACACCGGGGCGGTGCGGTGTCCGAGGGGGGACTTGAACCCCCACGCCCGATAAAGGGCACTAGCACCTCAAGCTAGCGCGTCTGCCATTCCGCCACCCGGACGAGTGCGGGGCCAAGACTACCCGACGCACTCCGCAGCCCGGCACGGGTACCCCGCCGTGTCGCATCGCCCGGTCGTCCGTGCCCGTCGGAGGCCGGGGCGGGCCCGTAGTGTCGCCGGGGTGGAGAACCGAGGTCCCGTCCAGGCCCAGGCCGAGGTCGCCGAGCTGCTCGGCGAGCTGATCCGGATCGACACGACCAACACCGGCGACACCGCCACCAGCGCCGGCGAGCGGACGGCCGCCGAGTGGGTCGCCGGCAAGCTGGACGAGGTCGGCATCGCCTCGCAGGTCCTGGAGTCCGAGCGGGGGAGGGCCAGCCTCGTCGCCCGCGTCCCCGGCGCCGACCGCAGCCGCCCCGCCCTGCTGGTGCACGGGCACCTCGACGTCGTCCCCGCGGACCCCGCCGAGTGGAGCGTGCACCCGTTCTCCGGCGAGGAGCGCGACGGCTACGTGTGGGGCCGCGGCGCGGTCGACATGAAGGACATGGACGCGATGGTCCTGGCGCTGGTGCGCGAGTGGGCCCGCACCGGCGTGCAGCCGCCGCGCGACGTCGTCCTCGCCTTCGTCGCCGACGAGGAGGCCGGCGGCAGGCTCGGCGCGCGCTGGCTGGTCGACGAGCACCCGGACCTGTTCGCCGACTGCTCCGAGGCGATCAGCGAGGTCGGCGGCTTCTCCATCACCGTCCGCGACGACCTGCGCCTCTACCTGGTCCAGACGGCGGAGAAGGGCCTGGCGTGGATGCGCCTGACCGCCGGCGGCCGGCCCGGGCACGGCTCGTTCGTCCACGACGACAACGCCGTCACCCGGCTGTGCCAGGCCGTCGCCCGGCTGGGCTCGACCCGGCTGCCCACCGTGCTCACCCCGCCGATGCGCCAGTTCCTCGCCGCGGTCGAGGAGGCCTACGGCATCGAGATCGACCCGGACGAGCCGGAGGAGGCGCTGGCCCGGCTGGGCGGCATCAGCCGGATGATCGGCGCGGCGCTGCGCAACACCGCCAACCCCACGATGCTCGACGCCGGCTACAAGACCAACGTCATCCCCGGGACGGCGAGCGCCACCGTCGACGGCCGCTTCCTGCACGGCCAGGAGGAGGAGTTCGAGCGCCAGCTGGCCTCCCTGGTCGGCGAGGGCGTCCAGCGCGAGTGGATCGTCCACGACCAGGCCGTGGAGACGACGTTCGACGGCCCGCTGGTCGACATGATGGTCGAGGCGCTGAAGGCCGAGGACGACGGTGCGCGGCCGGTGCCGTTCACGATGAGCGGCGGCACCGACGCCAAGAGCTTCGAGCGCCTGGGCATGCGCTGCTTCGGCTTCTCGCCGCTGCGGCTGCCCGCCGACCTCGACTTCGCCTCGCTGTTCCACGGCATCGACGAGCGGGTGCCGGTGGAGTCGCTGCGCTTCGGCGTCCGGGTGCTCGACCGCTTCCTGCGCGGCGTCTGAGCGCGGTTCAGCGGGCGGCCCGCAGCGCCTCGAGCGCCGCGGCCACCGCGGGCACCCGCCGGGCGTCGGGGCGGACGAGGGTCTCGACCACCCGCCCGTCGACGTCGGGCAGGTCGACGGCGGCCACGCCCGGCTGCGCGCTGATCGCCAGCGCCCACGCCGGCAGCAGCGCCACCCCGAGCCCGCGGGCGACCAGCCGCTGCACGACGACGTGGTCGTCGGTGGCGAACCGGACGTCGGGGGAGAACCCGGCGCGCCGCGCGCAGCGCAGCAGGTGCCGGCGGCAGCGGGGGCAGCCGGCGATCCACGGCTCCTCGCGCAGGTCGGCCAGCAGGGCGGGCGCCGGCCGGCCGGCGGGCACGACCGCCTGCACCGCGTGGCGGGACAGCGGCTCGCGCAGCAGGTCGCCGGGGACGTCCTCCCCGTCGTCCTCGTGCCGGAAGACCACGGCCAGGTCGGCGGCGCCCTCGCGCACCGCCGCCTCGGCCTCCGGCGGCTCCAGCTCGGTGAAGTGGACCTCCAGGGCCGGCGCCCGGTCCCGGAGCGCGGCCAGCGCCGGCGGGACCAGCACCGCGGCGGCGGTCGGGAAGGCCGCGATCCGGACGACGCCGGTGGCCAGCCCGGTCAGCGCGGCCATGTCCTGCTCGGCCGCGGCCAGCCGGTCGGCGATCGCCTCCGCGTGGCGCAGCAGCCGCCGGCCGGCCTCGGTGAGCGCCACCCCGCGCCCCTCCCGCACCACCAGCGGGGTCCCGGTCTCGGCCTCCAGCCGCCGGACCTGCTGGCTCACCGCCGGCTGGGTCCAGCCCAGGGCGCGGGCGGCGCCGGCGAGCGAACCGGCGTGCGCCACCTCGCGGAAGACCAGCAGCCGGCGGGAGTCCACGCCGACATGAAAGCAGCGCTTGGGTCGACCGGTCGACCCCGCGACCTGGTCGGGGAGCTCGGCGCCGGGGAGCCTGACCGCATGAGGACGATCGGACTGCTGGGCGGCATGAGCTGGGAGTCGACCGCGCTGTACTACCGGGTGACCAACGAGGCGGTCCGCGACCGGCTCGGCGGGCTGGCCAGCGCCTCGCTGCTGGTGCGCAGCCTCGACTTCCGCGCCGTGCGCGCCTGCCAGGTGGAGGACCGGTGGGACGACGCCGCGGCCCTGCTCGCCGCCGAGGCGCGGGCGCTGGAGGACGCCGGCGCCGACCTCGTGCTGCTGTGCACGAACTACATGCACAAGGTGGCCCCGGCGGTGGAGGCCGCCCTGACGGTGCCGTTCCTGCACATCGCCGACGCGGTGGCCGCGGCCGCGCCCGGGCCGGTGGTCGGCCTGCTCGGCGCAGCCGGCACGGTGCGCGAGCCGTTCTACCGGGACCGCCTGGCGGCACGGGGGCTGACGGTGCTCACCCCGCCGGACGACGACGTCGCGCGCGTCGACGCCGCGATCTTCGGCGAGCTGTGCCGCGGCGTGCTCTCCGACGGCACCCGCGCCGGGCTGCGCGCCGTGGTGGCCCGGCTCGCCGAGCGCGGGGCGCAGGCGGTGGCGCTGGGCTGCACCGAGCTCGAGCTGCTGCTGGGCCCGGACGACTCCGCGGTGCCCCTCCTGCCCTCGGCCCGGCTGCACGCGACCGCCGCCGTCGACCTCGCGCTCGGCGTCCCGGCCGCCGTGGTGTGATGCCGGGGTGACCTCTCCCACACCTCCCGGCCCCGGTTCCGTCGCGCTGATCACCGGAGGGACCGGCGGCTTCGGCCGCGCCCTCACGCAGAAGCTGCGCGAGCGGGACGTCACCGTCGTCGCCGCCGACCTCGACTCCGAGCGCAACCGGTCGGTGGCCGAGGAGCTCGGCGCGCACTTCGTCGCCCTCGACGTCACCGACCGCGCCGCCAACGAGGCCGTCGTCGCGCAGGTGGAGGCCGAGCACGGCCGGCTCGACGCCGCCTACCTCAACGCCGGCATCTCCGCCGCCAAGAGCGACGACGCCCTCGACCTCGACGAGTTCATGCGCGTGGTCGACATCGACCTGTTCGGCGTCGTCTACGGCGTGCAGGCCGCGCGCCCGGCGATCAAGCGGGCCGGCGGCGGGGCGATCGTGGTGACGGCGTCGCTGGCGGGCCTGTCGCCGATGCCCACCGACCCCGGCTACAGCGTGGCCAAGGGCGGCGCGATCGCGTTCGTCCGGTCGATGGCGCCGCGGCTGACCCGCGAGGGCATCACCATCACCGCGATCTGCCCCGGCTTCGCCGACACCGCGATCATCGACCGCATCCGCCACGAGTTCGAGGCCGCGGACTTCCCGGTCATCCCCGCCGCCGAGGTCGCCGACGCGATGGTCATGGCCTGGACGTTGGGCGAGCCCGGCGCCGCGTACGTCATCCAGCCCGGCGTCGGCACGGTGCCCTACAGGTTCAAGGGCGTGCCGAGCGCGAAGACCGCGACCGGCGAGACCGCCGTCGTCCCGGAGGCGCTGCGGCCGCCGTCCATGCTCTGACCGCTCCTGCCGGGGGCCGGTGACCGGCGTTCCCCGGCCCGTGGCAGGGTCGGGCGCATGCGTGCATGGCGGGTACACGAGCTCGGCGACCCCTCGGAGGTCATGCGGCTGGAGGACGTCGAGGAGCCGACCCCGGCCGAGGGCCAGATCAAGGTCCGGGTCCGCGCGGCGGCGCTGAACTTCCCCGACGTGCTCATGGCGCAGGGGAGGTACCAGGAGCGCCCGCCGCTGCCCTACACGCCCGGCATGGAGCTGTGCGGGGAGACCGAGGACGGCCGGCGGGTGATCGGCCCGCCGGCCGGCGGCCCCGGCGCCTTCGCCGAGTACGCGCTGATGGACGCCCGCGACGCCTGGCCGGTGCCGGACACCCTGTCCGACGAGAAGGCCGCGGCGCTGTGGATCACCTACCAGACCGGCCACGTCGGCCTGCACCGCCGGGCGCAGCTGCAGGCGGGGGAGTGGCTGCTGGTGCACGCCGGCGCGGGCGGCGTCGGGTCGGCGGCAATCCAGCTCGGCAAGGCCGCCGGCGCGAAGGTCATCGCCACCGCCGGCGGCGCGCACAAGGTCGAGGTGTGCCGCGAGCTCGGCGCCGACCACGTCGTCGACTACACGGCCGAGGACTTCGTCCCCGTCGTCAAGGAGCTCACCGGCGGCGAGGGTGCCGACGTCGTCTACGACCCGGTCGGCGGCGACGTGTTCGACAGGTCACGGAGGTGCATCGCCTTCGAGGGCCGGCTGGTCGTCGTCGGGTTCACCAGCGGGCGGATCCCCGAGGCGCCCGCCAACCACGCGCTGGTCAAGAACTACAGCGTCGTCGGCCTGCACTGGGGCCTGTACAAGAAGAAGGACCCGGCCGTGATCGGGCAGACCCACGACGAGCTGGTCCGGCTGGTCACCGCGGGCGCGATCGACCCGCTCGTCGGCCAGGTCCTGCCGCTGGACCGGGCGCCGCAGGCGCTGGCCGCGCTGGCCGACCGCGGCACCGTCGGCAAGGTCGTGCTCGTCCCCTGACCGGCCGCGCCGGGCGGCCGTGGACCGCCCGGCGCACCGGGGTCAGGCGTGGCGGAAGGCCGCCCGCTCCCGCCGCCGGAACGGGCGCCGCAGGGCGAGGCGCCAGACGGCCACGAGGGCCCGGCCGCGCTCCTGCCGCTCCAGGGCGGCCACGCCCTCCGGGGGCATCTCGTGCAGGACCCAGGCGACCAGTTCCAGCAGCCGCGGGGTGGTGTACGCGGTGTCGAAGAACCGGGCGCCGACCCACTCCCAGTCGGCCGGCTGCAGGTGGTCCTGCAGCACCCGCATGCCGTCGCGCTCCTCGTGGGCCAGGTGCCGGTCGACGTGGACGTGGGCGGACCTGACGGCCGCGGCCAGCGCCTCCCGCGCGGGCCCGTCGGCCACGCCCGCCAGCCGCGCGAAGCCCCGCGAGCACTCCCCGAGCAGCGGGTCGATCGCGGCGTGCTCCGCCGCCATCGCCTCCAGGGTCGCCCGGCCCTCCGCGTCCCCGGCCGCGGCGGTCCGCTCGAGCAGCAGCGGCCACAGCCCGGCGTCCTCGGCGGTGTGGTGGTGGTGGAGGGTCGCGGCGAAGTACTCCCAGCGCCGGCGCAGCAGCTCCCACGTCCGGCGGTCCTCGAGCGGCGTCCGCTCGACCGCGCGGCCGAAGGCGGCGAGGTCACGGCGGAAGCCGTGGTGCATCACCCACATGAGGGTGAGGTCGACCGGGCCGTCCGGCGCGTCGGCCTGACCGGGGAGGCGGAGCCGGCCGGGGGCGGGTCGCTGCGGGGCCAGGGCGGTGGTGGACATGGCGTCCTCCGGTGGGTGGGGGATCAGGCCGGCGTGCGCCGGTCGTCGGAGGTGCCGGTCCCGGCGCTGCGCTCGATCTCGTCGACCAGCGGGGAGCCGGCGGCGTCGGCGCGGATCCGGGCGCCGAGCGACCGGGCGCCGCGCCGGTAGCGGGGGTCGGCGAGCAGCCGCCGCACGGCGGCCGCGATCCGGTCGGGTGGGGCGCCCGGCCGGAGGTTCAGGACCGCACCGTGCCGCCGGGCCCGGACGACGTTGTCCCGCTGGTCGCGGCCCATGGGCAGGCACAGCGCGGGGACGCCGGCCGCGAGGGCCTTCAGCAGCGTCCCGTGCCCGGCGTGCGTGACGACGGCGTCGGCGGCCGCGAACAGCGGGGCGTGGGCCGCCGAGCGCACCACCACGACACCACCGGTCCGCGGGACGCATGCGGGGTCCACCATCGGGCCGGTGGTGACGACGGCGCGCACCGGCAGGCGCCCGAGGGCGACCCCGACGCGACGGAGCACGTCCTCCTGGGCCTGGTAGGTGCTGGAGAACCCCGCGACCACCAGCGGCCCGTCCCCGGGCGGCGGCTCGACCGGCGCCGCCCAGACCGGGTCGTCGAGCACCGGCCCGACGTGCCGCACGTTCGGCGGCAGCCGCGCGGGCAGGTCGAAGGCCGCGGAGGTGAGCACGAGGACCCGCGCGGCGCGGTCCCACTGCTCCCACACGTCGCGCAGCGGGGCCAGGCCGAGCCCGGCGCGGGCGGCGTCGAGGTCGGGGAGGCCCCGGTTCCACGCGCGCCGGACCAGGGGGTCCAGCGACCGGTCGCGCGCCCGGCCCAGGGGCCCGCGCGCCGGGGGCAGGCCCGACCCGAACGGCGGCAGGTCCGGCGTGGGCCGGTTGTAGGCGTTGGGGCAGAGCGCCACGGACGGGGTCCCCGAGGCCTCCGCGGCCGCCAGCGCACCCAGAAGCACCCCGCTGGCCACGAGCACGTCGACGGGCCGCGCCGCCAGCGCCGCCCGCACCTCGGCGGCGTAGGCGGCGGCGGGGCCGGTGACGACCCGGGTGAGCAGCCGGTCGAGCACCTGCAGCGGCGTCCGGCAGGCCGTGTCGTCGACCAGGTCCCGGTCGGCCGCGGACCGGCGGTGCGGCGCCTGCCGCCAGGGGTGGAACGCGGCGCCGGCCGCGCGGACCTGGGGCTCCAGCGTGGGATCGCCCAGGACGCTGACCGAGTGGCCCCGGGACACCAGCCGCCGGACGACCCCCACCTCTGCCGGCACGGTGCCGCCGCCGTCCCACAGCGCGACCTGGACGTGCACGGCACGCCTCCTCAGGACGGGGCCGTCGCGAGGGCGGCCCGGAGCAGGTGGGTGAGGACCGCCGTGGTCTCGGCGCGGGAGTGACCGAGGTCGCGGCGCAGGAGCTTCCACGTGTGGACGTCGGTGACCGCGTAGAGCGCGGCCAGGGCGCGGCGGCGCGCCCGCGGCTCGTCCGGCAGGTCCGCGGCGAAGGCCTGCTCGAGCAGCGCGCGGTGGTGGGCGCGGGCGCGCGCGACCGCCTCGGCGAGGTCGGCGATGCGCTCGGCCACCGCCTCGAGGCGGACGTTGGCGTCGCCGAGCGCCTCGTACTGGCGCATCAGCCCGCGGACGAACCCGGGGACGTCCCCGGGGACCACCCGGCCGCGCAGCGCCTCGACCTCGGGCCGCAGCACCTCGGCGACGGCGAGGAACAACCCCTCCTTGGACCGGAAGTGGTTGAGCAGCGTCTGCTGGGTCACGCCCGCGGTCGCGGCGACCTCGGCGATGCGGACCTCGTCGTAGGGCCGGTCCACGAAGCGGTCGCGGGCCACGGCGAGGACGCGCTCCCGGGTGCGCTCGACGGCTCCCGCCCGCGCCCCCGACGTGCTCTGCGTCACAGGCAGAGCGTGGCCCTCGTTTGACCTGTGGTCAAGCGAGTTCTTGACGTCGACTCAAACGGGAGTCGGCGTCAGGTGACCGGCATCGGCAGGTAGGACAGCCGCGCCCGGCGCCGCAGGACGACCTTGCGGGTGCCGTCCGCGTGCAGCTGGAGGCGGGCCAGCTCCCACCCGCCGACGTCGGATTGGAGGCTCAACATGGTCGCCGCTGCGGAACGGGACGTGCCCGGGGGGATCCGCAGCGGCGCGTACTCCCAGTCGGCGGCGTTCACCCGCCCGATGTTGCCACGGTGGACACCTGCCGGTCACCCGGGCGCCGGTCCCCGGACTGCCGCCGCGGGGGACGGGCGGCAGGATGGACGGCGACCCGATCCGCACCCGAGGGAGGACGACGTGACCGATCCCGGTTCCGCCACCGACGCCGACCGCGCCGAGCAGGAGGCCCTCCTCGAGCCCGTGGCCCCCGCCGGGGCCGGCGACGCGGGACCGGTCGGCGACCTCGACGCCAACGAGGCCGACGCGCTGGAGCAGCAGCTGTCGACCGCGCCGGGCTCGGCCGGCCCGCTGCGCCCGGTCGGCGACGTCGACGCCAACGAGGCCGACGTGCTGGAGCAGGAGGCGGACGTCCCCTACGACGACGACGACCGCACCGCCTGACCGGGGGATCGTCAGTGGGGGGCGAGCGGACCCCCGGCACGGCGGTCGTGGGTGGCTCCGCCCACCGGCGCCGACGACCCGGTCGCCGCGGCCGCAGCGCTCGGGGAGGCTCAGGCGCCGTCGAGCCCGGGGTAGTCCGCCCCGGGCGCCTCGGCGGGCGGCCGCAGCAGGGTCACCGTGGCCCACCCCTCCCGCAGCAGGGCGTCGTCGGTGCCCGGGGCCGGCCCGTCGGGGGTCTCGCGGAAGGTGAGCGCCACGAAGTCCTCGCCGGTCTCGCCGACCTCGACCTGCACCGCGCCGAAGGCCGCCAGCCGGGCAGGGCGCAGCCCGCGCAGCCGCTCCGGCGGGACGTCGGGGACGTTGACGTTGACCACCACCGGTCCCGGCGCGAGCCCGAGGGTCCAGCGCAGCGCCCGGCGGGTGACCTCCTCGGCGGTGTCCCACGCGTGCTCCGCGGCCGGGTCGGCGCTGCCGGCCAGGGACACCGCCAGCCCGGGGAGCCCGTGCAGGGTGCCGGTCAGCGCGGCGCCCACGGTGCCCGAGTGCAGGACCGCCGTCCCGGTGTTGGGGCCCCGGTTGACGCCGGAGAGCACGACGTCCGGCCGCGGCCCGAACGCGCCGCGCGCCCCGGCGAAGGCGATGAGCGCGGGGGAGGCCCCGACGGCGAGGGCGCGGACGGCGCCCACGCCGGGCAGCCGGCGCTCCCGGACCGCCAGCCGGTTGCCGTGCAGCAGCGCGGTCATCGACGCGCTGGACCCGCTGTGGTCCTGGTCGGGCGCGGCCAGCGTCACCTCCAGGCCCGCCTCCGCCGCCACGCGGGCCAGCAGGTGCACCCCCGGGCTGTCGATCCCGTCGTCGTTGGTCACCAGCGCGTGCACGCGGCCCCCTCCCGGTCCGGACGGCGCCCCCGTGCCCCGCGGGAGCGCCGCGCACACGCGTCCCCGTCCGGGGGGGGGGGGGGGGGCGGGCGGGGGGGGGGGGGGGCGGGCGGGCGGGGGGTGGCGGGGGGGGGGGGGGGCGGGGGGCGGGGGGGGGGGGGGGGGGGGCGCGGGCGCCCGCCACGGCCTCGGCGTGGTGGGCGATGCGCTCGGCCACCGCCTCGTGGCGGACGTTGGCGTCGCCGAGCGCCTCGTACTGGCGCATCAGCCCGCGGACGAACCCGGGGACGTCCCCGGGGACCACCCGGCCGCGCAGCGCCTCGACCTCGGGCCGCAGCACCTCGGCGACGGCGAGGAACAACCCCTCCTTCGACCGGAAGTGGTTGAGCAGCGTCTGCTGGGTCACGCCCGCGGTCGCGGCGACCTCGGCGATGCGGACCTCGTCGTAGGGCCGGTCCACGAAGCGGTCGCGGGCCACGGCGAGGACGCGCTC
>NZ_JBJGZD010000021.1:0-87645 GCF_054050335.1 Geodermatophilus sp. SYSU D00698 | reverse complement strand
CCGTCCCCACCGGCCGGTGGGGACGGGGCCCTCGTCGTGTGCGGGGCCGAGAGACGGTCAGCGCTGCGTGAAGTCGCTGTGCGCGCTGTCGGTCCACCAGGCGTACAGGGTCCCCAGCCCGGCCTGGCCGCCGTTCTGGATGGCCACGATGCCCTCGGCGGCGAGGTCGTCCTGCGTCCAGTACAGGATCGCGTTGTTGTCCCCGTCGACGAAGCAGCCGAGGCGGCCGGCGTCCACCCCGCCGATCGTGTACTCGTCGTAGCCCTGCCCGGTGGCGCAGTCCGGCTGGCCGGTGAAGGGGCTGACGCCCTCGCGGGTCATGTCCGCCAGGAAGACGGCGTCGACGGTCGCGGCGTCCTCGTACAGGTAGAACGACGACGCCCCGGGACCGGGCTGGGTCGCGGCGGCGCCGCAGTTGACCGCGGCGACGTCGCCGTCGCCGGCCGGGTCCGCGGTCTCGCAGGCCGCCGGGTCGAAGTCGCCCGGGAGGATCGCCAGCAGCTGGTCCTGGGCGTCGGCGTCGGTGGAGGTCCCGCCGCCGGTGCCGCCGCCGGAGGTGTTCCCGTCCGACGTGTCGCCGTCGGAGGTGTCGCCGTCGGAGGTGTCGCCGTCGGAGGTGTCGCCGTCCGGGGTGCTCCCGGTCGAGGTGCCGGTGTCGTCGGCCCGGACGTCGTCGCCGCTGAAGCCGCCGGCCAGCGCGATGACCCCGACCACGACCGCGATCAGCGCCACCGCGGCCCCCACGATCAGCAGCGGCAGCCTGTTCGAGCCCTTCCCCCCGCCCGAGGCCGACGAGCCGCCCTGCGGCGGGAACCCGGGCCCGGCCGGCGGCGGGAAGCCGGTGGGCGGGCCCGGGTTCGACGGGGGCCCGTAGCCGGTGGGCGGGCCGGGGTTCGACGGGGGCCCGTAGCCGGTGGGCGGGCCGGGGTCCGACGGCGGGGTGTACAGCGCCGCGGGCGCGCCCGGGTGCGACGGCGCCCCGTAGGAGCCGGCGGGGCCGGGGTTGGAGAAGCCCACGGTCTGCGGGTGGGCGAGCAGCGGGGCGACCGACGTCGGCGGCGCGGTCTCGGGCCGCACGGTCACGCCGGCGGAGCTCAGCGCCGCCCGCGCGGCCGCGGCGAACTCGCCGCAGGTGCCGTACCGCTCGTCGGGCTCCTTGGCCAGGCCCTTGAGGACGACGTCGTCCAGCCCGCGGGGCAGGCCCGGCCGCAGCGCGGACGGCGGCTGCGGGGTCGTGTTCAGGTGCGCGTACATGAGCGTGGCCAGGCCGTCGCCGGTGAACGGCCGCCGGCCGGTGAGGCACTCGAACAGCACGCACGCGAGCGCGTAGACGTCGACCCGCTTGTCGATCGGCTTCTCGAGGAACCGCTCGGGCGCCATGTAGTCGAAGGAGCCGAGTGCGGCGCCGGTCTGGGTCAGGGCGGGGCCCTGCGCGTCCGACGTCGACCGGGCGATGCCGAAGTCGACGAGGTAGACGAACTCGTCGTCACCGGTGCCGGTCAGCAGCACGTTGGAGGGCTTGACGTCGCGGTGCACCAGGCCGTCGGCGTGCGCGGCGTCGAGGGCCCGGGCGGTCTGGCTGACGACGCCGACCGCCCGCTCGGGGCTCATCGGACCCTCCTCGGCCAGCACCGCGGCGACGTCGCGGCCGGGCACCAGGCGCATGTCGAGGAACAGCCGGCCCTCGATCTCGCCGTAGCGGTGGATCGGGACGATGTGCGGCTCGTTCAGCCGCGCCGCCAGGTGCGCCTCGCGGCGGAAGCGCTCGCGGTAGCCGCGGTCCGCGGCCAGGTGCTCGGAGAGCACCTTCAGCGCGACCGTGCGGTCGTGCTCGGTGTCGAACGCGCGGTACACCTCTCCCATGCCGCCGCGGCCGAGCAGCGCCTCGATGCGGTAGGGGCCGAACTGTTGCAACTCCACCGGTGATCCTCCGTGTGCCGCAGCTCCGGGCGCTCGTCGGAGCCGGCGCCGGGTGCGGGTCGACGGCGGAGTCTAGGGACGGGCCCCCGGCCCGACCAGCGTCTCGGCCGCGGCTCGGTGGGCGGCGGGACGGGGCGGCCACCGGGCGGCGGACCGTGACCGGGCCGTGACCCGGCGGCGGAACTGGCGCGCGCGAACCAGTGGTCGGGACGGCGGGGTCTCCCTATCTTCCTCTCGCTCTCGGGCCCCCAGCGCCCGTCCCCACGAACGGAAGAAGCAGATGAGTCAGCCCCCCGGCCAGTACGGCGCGCCGAGTCAGTACGCGCAGCCCGGTCAGTACGGCGCGCCCGGTCAGTACGGCGCCCCCGGCGGCTACGGCGCGCCCGGCGGCTTCGGCCCGGGCGGCGGCCCCGGCTTCGGCCCCGGCGGCTACGGGCAGCCGCCGCAGAGGAAGAGCGTCCTGCCCTGGGTGATCACCGGGCTGGTCGTGGTGCTTGCCGGCGTCGGCGTGCTCCTGTTCTTCCTCCTCCGCGGCGACGACACCCCGGCCCCGGCGGCGCAGGAGTCCTCGACCTCGGCCGACGCCTCCGACGACGGCGGCGAGGACGGCGGCGACGAGGGTCCCGACACCGGGTCCGACACCGGCTCCGACACCGGCACCGGCTCGGGCATGGGCATGGACATGGGCGGCCCGGTCGGCGTTCCGCCGGGCGCCGGCACCCCGGGCAACGGTGGGGGCGGCAGCACCGGCACCCCCATGGGGAACGACACCGGCGGCGCCGACGCCGGCCAGATCCCCGGCTCCTCCGACCTCGCGCTCGCGTGGGTGCAGGCGGTCTACGACTTCGACTTCGCGACCGCCTACGGGCTGTCCTGCGCCGAGCTGCAGGCCGCGGCCCAGCAGGGCTCGGCCGGCACCGAGTACGGCCCCGAGGAGTACCTGACGCTGTACTTCTACAGCCAGGTCCTGGGCGGCCAGACCATCGCCGAGGGCGGCCTGGTCAGCATCGAGTACGACCCGGCCAACGCCGTCGACGTCGCGACCTTCGAGCTGACCCTCGGCGACGGCACCACCCAGAGCGTGCAGGTCTGGGTCGGCCAGGACCTCACGGTCTGCAACTTCGGCTGACGCACCCCTCCGACGGCCGGTCCCCGCAGCGCGCGGGGGCCGGCCGTCGGCGTCTCCACCGCCGGACTGCGGCACGATGGGCCGGTGTTCGCGGTGACCCGGCTGCGCGTGCCCGAGACCGAGGCGGCCCGCCTCGCCGACGCCGTCGACGGGCTGCTCGCGGCGCTGACCGCCCGGCCCGGCTGCCACGGCGGGGAGGCCGGCCGCTGCGCCGACGACCCGACGCTGTGGGCACTGGTCACCCGCTGGGACGGCGTGGGCGCCTACCGCCGCGCGCTGTCGGCCGCGGAGGTCAAGGTCGCCGGCGCGCCGGTGTGGGTGCACGCCCTCGACGAGCCCGGCGCCTACCTCCCCGTCGACGAGCCCGGCGCGCGCCCGGTCGCGCAGGCCCCGGGTGCGTAGCCTGCCCGCGAGAGCACACACCGGCCCGGGAGAGGCGCGATGAGCCAGCCGCCGCAGGACGAGGGGACGCCGCCCGAGCGCACCCGCGAGGTGCGCCTCCCACCGCCGCCCCCGCGTCCGCTGCCCGACGAGCCCACCGACCGGCTGCCCGGCACTCCCGAGCAACGCGACCCCACCCTGCGGATGGGCGCCCCCGGGCAGCAGCCCGGACCCCAGCAGCCCGGACCCCAGCAGCCCGGACCCCAGCAGCCCCCGTACGCCCCGCCCGGGTACGGGCAGCCTGCCCGCGGGCAGGCACCGTACGGGCAGGCCCCGTTCGGTCAGGCCCAGCCCGGCCTCGGTCAGCAACCCCCGTACGGGCAGCCGCCCGCCGCCGCGCCGGGGTACGGCCCGCCGGGGTACGGCCAGCCGGGGTACGGCCAGCCGGGATACGGCCCCCCGGGGTACGGACCGCCGGGCTACGGGCCGCCGCCCGGGTACGGGGCCCCGCCGCAGCCGCCGCGCCGGAACCGCGGTCCGCTGGTCGCCCTGCTCGCCACGCTCGCCGTCCTCCTGGTCGGCGGCGGCGTGCTCGCCGCGGTCCTCCTCTCCCGGGACGACGACGGCGGCGGCCCGGCCGCGACGGCGACGTCGGCCGGCACGTCGGCGTCCACCTCGTCGTCGCCCTCGTCCTCCTCGCCGGAGTCGTCCGGTGGGGGCGGCTTCGGCGGCGGCGCCGGCACCCCGACCGGAGGCGGAGGCGGGGGAGCGGGCGGGGACCTCAACGTCCCCGGCAGTCCGGACTTCGCCGCCTCGTGGGTGCAGTCGGTCGTCGACCGCGACGCGGCCGCGGCCTACGACGGCCTGTGCGCCGACGGACGGGGCCAGTTCCCCGACGGGCAGGCGGTGCTCGCCGACTTCGACGCCTTCCTCGGCGGCCGGATCACCGAGGGCTCGGCCACCGGCGCGGCGGCGGCCGGCGACGTCGACGAGGTCACCTTCGAGGTGACCCTCGACAGCGGGCGGCCGGCCACCTTCGTCGTCACCGTGGTGGACGAGGGCGGCCCGGCCGTCTGCGGGTACACCGAGCGCTGACCCGGCGTCGTCAGCCGCCGAAGAGGGTCTCCAGCTGGGCGCGGAAGGTCAGCACCGACAGCGTGCCGAACAGCAGGATCGCCCACACCAGGGCGCCCAGCCGCACGCCCCGCACGCGGATCGGCGCGGGCAGGAGCTTCCGGTTGACCAGGATCAGCAGGCCCGCGTAGACGAACATCATGAACCCGCCGACGACGGCGGAGATGACCAGCAGCACCAGGGGCTGGTCGAGGCCGGCCAGCAGCACGACGATGCCGATGGCGATCAGGCCCCACACCAGGCCCGCGTAGACCTTGCTCTCGTTGGCGTTCCGGGCGTACGAGGTCTTGATGACGTCGGCGGCGAGCCGGCTGGTGTAGTCGACGATCCCGAGGGCGGCGGCGAACAGCGCGAAGGCGCCGATCGCCCAGAAGAAGTACTGGAACCAGGTCCCGACCCGCTCGCCGAGCACCTGCCCCTCGATCTCGATGAAGCCGATGTCGTTGGCGACGTCGTCGCGGCCGAACACCGTCGCGTACGCCAGCAGGGAGGTGAACAGGATGGTGACGAAGGTGATCGCGACGAACGTGGCGAGCTGCTCGACGTTCGCGAAGCGCCACCAGCCGCGCCACCGGCGCAGGTTGTCGGGGGTCGGCTCGAACACGTACCCGGTGCTCGGCACCGCCTCCGGCTCGCCGGTCACCGGGCTGACCAGCCGGGGCACGTAGGCACCCATGCCGAAGCCCTTGTCGCGGATCCAGTTGGACTGCACCAGGTTCTGCCCGCCGCCGCCGCCGGCGAAGGCCAGCGCGCCGAGCAGCAGGGCGAAGCCCAGCTCCTCGACCGGGATGCGCGGCCGGGTGACGACCTGCGGCACGTCGGACCACGCGGCCGCGCCCACCGCCACGACCGCGGCCACGGCGAAGAGGACCAGCACCGCGGCGACCTTGAGCATCTGCGCCCGCTCGAGGGCGACGTACACGACGGGGGCGAGCGTGAGGACGAGCCCGATGGCGACCAGCATGCCGATCGCGATCCAGCGCGGATCCCCTCCGCCGAACAGGTAGGTGACCAGGGTCGCCGAGCTGGTCGACCACCCGGGCCACAGGTTGGCGAAGTAGGTGAGCACCGCGAAGAACAGGCCCCAGTGCCGCCAGAACCGGCTGAAACCGGTGAGCGCGGTCTCGCCGGTGGCCAGCGTGTACCGCTCGATCTCCATGTTGAGGAAGTACTGGGTGAGCAGCCCGAGCAGTGCCGCCCAGACGAAGACGAGCCCCACCTGGGAGGCGATGTAGGGGTAGAGGATGAACTCCCCGGAGGCCAGCCCGACGCCGGCGGCGATGATGCCCGGACCGATCAGCCGCAGCTGCCGGCGCGGCTCCTCGGGCATGGCCCGGACCTCGGGGCGTGGGTGGTGACGCGTGGGGAACGCGGCGGCGACATCCTCCACCGGCGTGCCCCCGACGGCTCCGGCGCGGTCTGACCTGGCCATCGGACCTCCTCCCGGGCGCGGCCGGGAACCGGCGGCGCCGCCTCGTCGCTGTGTGGCAGGTCACTCTGCCCGGGGACGGGCGGCGACGCCACGGTCCGTCCGGTCCGGGACGTCGTCCTCCGGTGGACCGTGCCCGTCCCGCGGAGGGGCGACGCGCCGCGGCCGACTACCGTGGGCAGGTCAACCGCCGACCGCCAGCCGGATGGAGCACCGAGCTCGTGAGCGCCAGCAACACCACGCACGACCCCGCCCGCCTCGACAAGGTGGTCAACCTCTGCAAGCGCCGGGGGTTCGTCTTCCCGTCGGGTGAGATCTACGGCGGCACCCGCTCGGCCTGGGACTACGGGCCGCTGGGCGTCGAGCTCAAGGAGAACATCAAGCGGCAGTGGTGGCGCACCGTCGTCCAGAGCCGGGACGACATCGTCGGCCTGGACTCCTCGGTGATCCTGCCGCGGCAGACCTGGGTCGCCTCCGGCCACGTCGGCGTCTTCACCGACCCGCTGACCGAGTGCCAGAACTGCCACAAGCGCTTCCGCGCCGACCACCTCGAGGAGGCCTTCGAGGCGAGGAAGGGGCGGCTCCCGGAGAACGGCCTCACCGAGGTCACCTGCCCCAACTGCGGCGTGACCGGACAGTGGACCGAGCCGCGCGACTTCAACATGATGCTCAAGACCTATCTCGGCCCGGTCGAGGACGAGTCGGGGCTGCACTACCTGCGCCCGGAGACCGCGCAGGGCATCTTCGTCAACTTCGCCAACGTCATGGGCGCGGCGCGGAAGAAGCCGCCGTTCGGCATCGGCCAGATCGGCAAGTCCTTCCGCAACGAGATCACCCCGGGCAACTTCATCTTCCGCACCCGCGAGTTCGAGCAGATGGAGATGGAGTTCTTCGTCGAGCCGGGCAGCGACGAGGAGTGGCACCAGTACTGGATCGACGAGCGCACCCGCTGGTACACCGACCTGGGCATCTCCCCGGACAACCTGCGGCACTTCGAGCACCCGAAGGAGAAGCTCTCCCACTACTCGAAGCGCACCGTCGACATCGAGTACCGCTTCGGCTTCCAGGGCTCGGAGTGGGGCGAGCTCGAGGGCATCGCCAACCGCACCGACTTCGACCTGTCCACCCACACCGAGCACTCGGGCGTGGACCTGTCCTACTTCGACCAGGCCACCAACACCCGCTGGACGCCGTACGTCATCGAGCCGGCGGCCGGGCTCACCCGCTCGCTGATGGCCTTCCTGGTCGAGGCCTACACCGAGGACGAGGCGCCCAACGCCAAGGGCGGCGTCGACACCCGCACGGTGCTGCGGCTGGACCCGCGGCTGGCGCCGGTCAAGGCCGCCGTCCTGCCGCTGTCGCGCAACGCCGACCTCTCGCCCAAGGCGCGCGATCTCGCGGCCGCGCTGCGCCGGAACTGGAACGTCGACTTCGACGACGCCGGCGCGATCGGCCGCCGCTACCGCCGGCAGGACGAGATCGGGACCCCGTTCTGCCTCACCGTCGACTTCGACACCCTCACCGACGACGCGGTGACCGTGCGCGAGCGGGACTCGATGAGCCAGGAGCGCATCGGCCTGGACCAGGTGGAGTCCTACCTGGCCGCCCGCCTCCCCGGCTGCTGACCGGGCACCTCCGCGGACGTGCCCGGCGCACCTCCGCGGAGGTGCACGACGGGTGCGGCCGGGTGCACCACCGGGCCGCCGTCCTCGAGCAGGTCGAGGGCGGCGGCCCGCACCGTCTCCGGGGACACCTCCGCGATGAGGGAGCGGTCGTGGGCGCAGCGCGCCCGGCTCTGGTCCAGGCCGCAGGCCGGGCACGCGGTGCGGGTGGAGACGGCCACCCGGTGCCGCCGCCGGGTCAGCGGGCCGGCGTTGAGCAGGTCGTGCTCGAGGAAGACGCCGACCGTCGCCGTCCCGACCGCCTCGGCGAGGTGCCGCGGCCCCGAGTCGTTGCCGGCCAGCAGCCGGCAGCGGGCCAGCACCCCGGCCAGCGCGGACAGCGACAGCCGGCCGACCTGGTCGAGCAGCGGCGCCGCCGTCGCCGCGCGGATCGCGTCGGCGGCGCGCCGGTCGTCGCCGTCGGAGCCCACCGGCACCACGGTCGCCCCCTCGGCGGCCAGCGCGCCGGCGACCTCGGCGAAGCGCTCCGCGGGCCACCGCCGCCGCGCGGTCAGCGCGGCGGCAGACGGCCGGGGCACGCGCGTCCTCCTGGGCTCGGCGGGGGGCCTCCCTCTGCCCAGGCCGGCGCCGGTCCGTGCGGGGGCGCCTCCCGCGGGTGACCCCGGCCACCGGCCGCGGCCACCTACCCTGGACCGCGTGACGAGCACCCTGGCGCCGGCGGTCGCCCCGCTGCGGCTGGGGCCGCTCACCGTGGACCCCGCCGTGGTGCTCGCGCCGATGGCCGGCATCACCAACCCCGCGTTCCGCACGCTGTGCCGCGAGTTCGGGGCCGGCCTCTACGTCTGCGAGATGATCACCACGCGGGCGCTGGTGGAGCGCAACGAGAAGACGCTGCGGATGATCCGGGCCACCCCCGAGGAGGCCGCCGCGGGCTTCTCCGTGCAGCTCTACGGCGTGGACCCGGCCACCGTCGGGCGCGCGGTGGAGATGCTCGTCGACGAGGAGGTCGCCGGCACCCGCCCGGCGCACGTCGACCTGAACTTCGGCTGCCCGGTGCCGAAGGTGACCCGCAAGGGCGGCGGCTCGGCGCTGCCGTGGCGGCGGGTGCTCTTCCGCGACATCGTGCGGGCCGCCGTCCGCGCCGCCCGCGACGTGCCGGTGACGGTCAAGACCCGCATCGGCATCGACGCCGACCACGTCACCTACCTCGACGCCGGCCGGATCGCGCAGGACGAGGGCGCGGCCGCGATCACCCTGCACGGGCGCACCGCCGACCAGCTCTACAGCGGCACCGCCGACTGGGGCCCGATCGCCCGGCTGGTGGAGACCGTCGACATCCCGGTGCTCGGCAACGGCGACGTCTGGGAGGCCGACGACGCGCTGCGCCTGGTGCGCGAGACGGGGTGCGCCGGCGTCGTCATCGGCCGCGGCTGCCTGGGCCGGCCCTGGCTGTTCGGGGACCTCGCCGCCGCCTTCGCCGGGGAGTCCCGCCGGGCGCTGCCGACCCTGCGCGAGGTGGCCGCGGTGATGGTCCGGCACGCGCGGCTGCTGTCGGAGGGGCAGGGCGAGCTGCACGGCTGCACCGACTTCCGCAAGCACGTGGCCTGGTACCTCAAGGGGTTCTCGGTGGGCTCCGACGTCCGCCGCGCCCTGGCGATGGTCAGCTCGCTGGACGAGCTGGCCGGCCTGCTCGACCGCATCCCCGACCAGCCCTACCCCACGGCCGTCCTCGGCGGCCCGCGCGGGCGCACGAGCAGCCCCCGGCCGGTGGCGCTGCCCGAGGGCTGGCTCGACGACCGCGACGACCCGCGCCCGCCGGCCGGCGCGGAGCTGGAGACGAGCGGCGGATGAGCGGCCCGTACCTGTACGACGAGGGCCCCGAGGCGCTGCACACCGGCACCCCGCGGCGCCGCAACGGGCTGCTGCTGGGGATCTTCGGCGGCACGGTGGCGCTCGCCGTCGCCATGGTCGTGGCCCTGCCGCTGGTGAAGGGCTCGGCGGAGGAGCAGGCCCGCGAGGCGGTCGGCGTCTTCCTGGCCGCGCTCGAGGCCGGCGACACCGAGACCGCCGGCGACCTGCTGTGCCAGGCCGAGCGCGACCGCGGCGAGGTCGGTGACGTCCTCGCCGGGTACGAGCACCCCGGCGACGCCGAGGTGGTCGGCGTCGCGGAGGGCCGGCTCGGGGACCAGGACAGCCAGGAGGTCCGGGTCCGCTGGGACGACGGCGCGGAGGCCACGCTGGCCGTGGTCCTCGAGGACGGCCCGCGCGTCTGCGGCACCTCCGGCTGACCGCGCCGGCGCCGCGAGCGGATCCCTTCTCGGAGTGCCACCGGGCTGTCACCATGTGCGCCGCCCGGCTGGAGGTCCACCGGGCCAGCCCGAGAGGAACCGCGTTGACGCAGCCGCCCCACCCGCCCGTCGCCCCCGCCGCGCCGTACGCCCCGCCCGGGCCGTACGCGCACGCTGCGCCCTTCGCGCCCGCCGGTGTCGCGCCGGCCGCCGCACCCGTCCCGCAGCCGGCCGCGCCCACGCAGGTGGCCTTCCCCGGCCAGGTCCAGCTGCCACCGCAGCCGCAGTTCGCCCCCACCCCGCAGCAGGCCGCGCAGGTGCAGCGCGGCGCGCCGGCCAGCGGCTTCCCGCGCTACGTCCCGCCGCCGCCGTCGCCGGTCAACCGCACCGGCCTGTACGTCGGCATCCTCGTCGTGGTGCTGACGCTGCTGTTCGCGGTCCTCGGCTTCACGCTCGTCGCCTGATCCCCCCGGCCGGCCCGGCCCGCTGTCCCGCCGGGCCGGCCGTCCGCTGCGGAAGCGCGCCCACCTCCGTGTCCCCGGACGGCTGACGGGCTGGCGTGTCCACCGTCCGGTGGGTCACGATCGCTGCCTGGCTCCGGGTGGACGTATGAGACGTCTACCCCCGACCGGGGACCCGGAGCCGCGCTCGCCGGAGCGGCCGACGGGGACCCCGCGACGCCGCACCGGCGGACGGGCGGCCGGCGGGACGAGCGCGGAGGTGCACGGTGGGCAGCGTCACGAGCACGACCACCTGGGTCTACGACTTCAGCGAGGGCAACAAGGACCAGAAGGACCTCCTCGGCGGCAAGGGCGCGAACCTCGCCGAGATGACCAACCTCGGGCTGCCCGTGCCGCCCGGCTTCACGATCACCACCGACGCCTGCCGCCACTACCTCGAGCACGGCAGCACCCCGCCCGACCTCGCCGGCCAGGTGACCGAGCACCTGACGGCGCTGGAGAAGGCGATGGGCAAGACCCTCGGCGACCCCGCGGACCCGCTGCTGGTCTCGGTCCGGTCCGGGGCCGCGGCCTCGATGCCCGGGATGATGGAGACCGTCCTCAACGTCGGCCTCAACGACGAGTCGGTGCAGGGGCTGGCCGCGCAGTCCGGCAGCGAGCGCTTCGCCTGGGACTCCTACCGCCGGCTGATCCAGATGTTCGGCAAGACGGTGCTCGGCATCGACGGCGAGGCGTTCGAGCACGCCCTCGACGAGGCCAAGCGCGAGCAGGGCACCGACCTGGACCTCGACCTCGACGCCGAGCACCTGCGCGACGTCGTCGGCCGGTTCAAGGCCATCGTCCGCGAGCACACCGGCCGGGACTTCCCGCAGGACCCGCGCGAGCAGATGGACCTGGCGATCAACGCCGTCTTCGACTCGTGGAACAGCCCGCGCGCCATCCTCTACCGCCGCCGCGAGCGCATCCCCGGCGACGCGGGCACGGCGGTCAACGTCTGCTCGATGGTGTTCGGCAACCTCGGCGCCGACTCCGGCACCGGCGTCGCGTTCACCCGCGACCCGGGCAGCGGCGAGCAGGGCGTGTACGGCGACTACCTGCAGAACGCGCAGGGCGAGGACGTCGTCGCCGGCATCCGGAACACCGTGCCGCTCACCGAGCTCGAGCGGATCGACCGCGGCGCCTACGACGAGCTCCTGCGGATCATGAGCACCCTCGAGTCGCACTACCGCGACCTGTGCGACATCGAGTTCACCGTCGAGCGCGGCAAGCTGTGGATGCTGCAGACCCGCGTGGGCAAGCGGACGGCGGCCGCGGCCTTCCGCATCGCCACCCAGCTGGTCGACGAGGGCCTCATCGACACGGACGAGGCGGTCCGCCGGGTGACCGGCGACCAGCTCGCCCAGCTGATGTTCCCGCGGTTCGTCTCCGGCGGGGACGCCACCCGGCTGACCCAGGGCATGAACGCCTCGCCGGGTGCCGCGGTGGGGAAGGCGGTGTTCTCCTCCGAGACCGCCGTCCAGTGGGCCGACCGGGGTGAGAAGGTGGTCCTCGTCCGCCGCGAGACCAACCCCGACGACCTCGCCGGGATGATCGCCGCCGAGGGAGTGCTGACCAGCCGCGGCGGCAAGACCTCGCACGCCGCCGTCGTCGCCCGCGGGATGGGCAAGACCTGCGTGTGCGGCGCCGAGGAGCTGCAGGTCGACACGACGAACCGGCGGTTCACCGCGCCCGGCGGCGTCACCGTCGAGGAGGGCGACGTCATCTCCATCGACGGCTCCACCGGCCGGGTGTGGCTCGGGGAGGTGCCGGTCGAGGACTCCGCCGTCGTGCGGTACTTCGAGGGCGAGATCGGCCCGGACTCGCCCGAGGCCGACGACCTCGTGCGCAGCGTGCACCGGATCCTGACCCACGCCGACGAGGTGCGGCGGCTGGACGTCCGCACCAACGCCGACACCCCCGAGGACTCCGCCCGCGCCCGCCGCTTCGGCGCCCGCGGCATCGGCCTGTGCCGGACCGAGCACATGTTCCTCGGCGACCGCCGGCAGCTGGTGGAGAAGCTGATCCTCGCCGAGACCGACGAGGACAAGCAGGCGGCCCTGGACGCGCTGGCGCCGCTGCAGAAGCAGGACTTCGTCGAGATCTTCGAGGCGATGGACGGGCTGCCGGTGACCGTGCGGCTGCTCGACCCGCCGCTGCACGAGTTCCTGCCCGACCTCACCGACCTGTCGGTGCGCGTCGCCGTCGCCGAGGCGCAGGGGCACCCCGACGAGGCGAACCTGCGGCTGCTGGCCGCCGTCCGCCGGCTGCACGAGCAGAACCCGATGCTGGGGCTGCGCGGCGTCCGGCTGGGCCTGGTCGTGCCCGGGCTGTTCGCCATGCAGGTGCGGGCCATCGCCGAGGCCGCGTGCGAGCGCCGGTCGGCCGGCGGCGACCCGCGGCCGGAGATCATGATCCCGCTGGTCGGCGCGGTGCAGGAGCTCGAGGCGATCCGCGAGGAGTCCGAGCAGGTGCTCGCGGCGGTGTTCGAGGAGTGCGGCGTCGAACTCGACGTCCTCATCGGCACGATGATCGAGGTGCCCCGCGCGGCGCTGACCGCGGAGGAGATCGCCCGGTCGGCGGAGTTCTTCTCCTTCGGCACCAACGACCTCACCCAGATGACCTGGGGCTTCTCCCGCGACGACGTCGAGGCGGCGTTCTTCCACGCCTACCTGGACAAGGGCATCTTCGGCGTCTCCCCGTTCGAGTCGCTGGACCGGCCGGGTGTCGGCCGGCTGGTGGAGGTCGGCGTGCAGGGCGGCCGGGCGGCGCGGCCGGACCTCAAGCTCGGCGTCTGCGGCGAGCACGGCGGCGACCCCGACTCGGTGCACTTCTTCCACGAGGTGGGCCTGGACTACGTGTCCTGCTCGCCGTTCCGGGTGCCGGTCGCCCGGCTGGAGGCCGGCCGGGCGGCGCTCGGCGGGGAGCGCGCCGGGTCCTGACGGCCGCGCGGCACGCCCGTCACACCAACCACACCCGGCGCACGGCCCGTGTCATCCTCGACCGGTGACGCGGGCCGGGGCACTGGTGACACGGGTGTTCGGCGCCGTCGTGCTCGCCGCCCTGCTGCTGGTCGCCTCGACCGCGGCCGCCATCTGGTGGACCGCGCGGCACGACGCGCGGCCGGCCTCGGACGCGATCGTCGTGCTCGGCTCGGCGCAGTACAACGGCGTCCCGTCGTCGATCTTCGAGGCCCGGCTCGAGCACGCGCTGTCGCTGTGGGAGGACGGCGTCGCGCCGGTGGTCGTCACCGTCGGCGGCAAGGCGGCCGGCGACCAGTTCACCGAGGCCGAGGCCGGGCGCGACTACCTGATGAGCGCCGGCGTCCCCGGGGAGTCGCTGCTCGCGGTCCCCGAGGGCGTGGACACGCTGGAGAGCATGCGGGCGGTCGGGACCGCGTTCGGCGAGCGCGGGTGGACCAGCGCCGTCCTGGTCACCGACCCCTGGCACGCCATGCGCGCCGAGCGGATGGCCGAGGACGCCGGCATCAGCGCCGAGAGCTCGCCCACCCGGCAGGGCCCGGCCGTGCAGACCCGCAACACCCAGTTCCGGTACATCCTCCGGGAGACCGCCGCGTACCTGCTGTACCGCGTGACCGGGGAGAGCGTCGCCGGCGCGCCCGGCATCGGCTGAGGAGGGCGCGTGCTGGAGCTGGGGAGGGCGGGGGAGCACGGGGCGGCCAGGCGCGAGGTGCCTGTCCTGCGGGACGGGGAGCCGGTCGGCCGCCTGCGCTCCACCGACTCCTGGCGGGAGGCGTCGGTCGCCGTCGTCGGGGACCGCGAGTGGGTGCTCGGACGGCGGAAGGGCGGCGTGCTGGCGGGGCGGTGGGCGACCGAGCCCGAGGACGCCGCCCGGTTCACCGCGCGGCAGGTGTCGGCGTGGCGGGGCACCTGGCGGGTCGAGGTCGACGGCACCGCGGTCGACGTCGTCCCGGCGTCCTGGTGGAAGGGCACCTACCGGTTCACGGCGGGGGAGCGGGCGGTGGCCGAGAGCGGCTCCACCGGCGGCTGGTCACCCCGCCCGACGCTGACCGCGGACGACGACCTGCCGCTCGACGTCCAGGTCCTCCTGCTGTGGCTGGTCCTGGTGCTGCAGCGGCGCACCCACGGCACGGCGGTCGCCGTCGCCGCCGGCGGCGCCGCGGCCGCGGGCGGCAGCTGAGCCCACGGCGGACGAGGGCCGCCCCTGGCCGTCCTCGCGACGGGGGATGATCGGTGCGGGACGCGCACGGGCGTCCCGGCAGCAGCACGACGGAGGAGGCCCATGGCCGGCCGGGGACGCATCCGGGCAGCGGACATCGCGCTGGTGCGCGAGCGCAGCCGGATCGACGAGGTGGTCGGCGAGCACCTGCAGCTCAAGCGCGCCGGGGGCGGCAGCCTCAAGGGCCTGTGCCCGTTCCACGACGAGAAGTCGCCGTCGTTCCACGTCACGCCCTCGCGGAACCTCTACCACTGCTTCGGCTGCGGGGCCGGGGGTGACGTCATCAGCTTCGTCCAGCAGATCGACCACCTGAGCTTCACCGAGGCGGTCGAGCGGCTGGCCGCCCGCGCGAACATCGACCTGACCTACGAGGACGACGGCGGCCGGCCCACCGGGGCGCCGGACCGGGCGCAGGCCGGGCAGCGCGCGCGGCTGGTCGCCGCGAACACCGAGGCGGCGGCCTTCTACGCCGAGCAGCTGCGCAGCCCCGAGGCCGCGCCCGCGCGCCAGTTCCTCGCCGACCGCGCCTTCGACCGGCAGGTCGCCGTCGACTTCGGCTGCGGGTACGCCCCCGGCGGGTGGGACGCGCTGACCCGGCACCTGCGCGCGAGGGGCTACAGCCAGCAGGAGCTGGTGACCGCGGGCCTGGCCAAGGAGTCCTCGCGCGGCACGCTCATCGACCGGTTCCACCGCCGGCTGGTGTGGCCGATCCGCGACATCACCGGCGACGTCATCGGCTTCGGCGCCCGCAAGCTCATGGACGACGACCCGGGCCCCAAGTACCTCAACACCCCAGAGACGCCGCTGTACAAGAAGAGCAGCGTCCTCTACGGCATCGAGCGGGCCAAGCGGGACATCGCGAAGAAGCACCAGGCCGTCGTCGTCGAGGGCTACACCGACGTCATGGCCTGCCACCTGGCCGGGGTGACGACGGCGGTCGCGTCCTGCGGCACCGCGTTCGGCGCCGAGCACATCGGCGTGCTGCGCCGGCTGCTCATGGACCAGGACGAGTTCCGCGGGGAGGTCGTCTACACCTTCGACGGTGACGCCGCGGGCCAGGCGGCCGCGCTCAAGACGTTCAAGGAGGACCAGCGCTTCGTCGCGCAGACCTTCGTGGCCGTCGAGCCCGACGGGCGCGACCCCTGCGAGCTGCGCCAGGCGCACGGCGACGCCGCCGTCCGGGACCTCGTGGCGCGACGGACGCCGCTGATCGAGTTCGTCCTGCGGACCACGCTCGCCGAGTACGACCTGGACACCGTCGAGGGGCGGGTCGCCGCGCTGGACCGGACGGCGCCGCTGATCGCCCAGGTCAAGGACCACGCGCTGCGCCCGGCCTACGCCCGCCGGCTGGCCGGGCTGATCGGCGACACCGACGAGGGCGAGGTGCTCGAGCGGGTGCGCCGGATCACCGGCGGGGAGGTGGCGTCCTCGCGGTCGCGGCCGCGGGTCCCCAAGCGCACCCCGGACGACGCCGCGCTGGCGGTCGAGCGGGAGGCGGTCAAGGCCGCGCTGCAGGTGCCCGAGATCGCCGGGCCCTCCTTCGACGCCGTCCCGCCCGAGGCCTACACCGACCCGGACTACGCCGCCGTCGCCGCGGCCGTGGCACAGGCCGGGGGAGCGGCGGCCGCGCGGGTCACCGGGCCGGAGTGGCTGGACCTGGTGGCCGCGCACTGCGAGCGCGAGAGCGCCCGCGCCCAGCTCACCGCGCTGGCGGTGGAGCCGCTGCGGTCGGTGGGGGAGGGTGACGCCGGCTACGTCTCGGCGGTGCTGGCCCGGCTGCAGGAGATGGCCATCGTCCGGCAGGTCACCGCGCTCAAGGCCAGGCTGCAGCGTATGAACCCGGTCGAGGAGGGCGACGCGTACATGCGCGCCTTCTCGAAGCTCATGGCGCTGGAGCAGGAGGCCATCTCGCTGCGGCAGCGGGCGATCGGCGGGCTCACGTGAGGCTCGCGTCGGCCCTGCGCCGCCGGCTCACCCGCCCGCCGGAGCCGGTGCGCGCCGTCGTGCAGGCGTCGGCCGACCCCGAGGAGCGGGTGCTGGCCTGGGGCACGCTGGTCCGGGGGCAGGGCTGGTTGGTGGCCACCAGCCGCGGGCTGCGCGTCGTCCCCGCGGACCTCCCGCTGGACGCGGCCGGCGACGTGGGGGTGCTGCGCTGGCACGAGGTCGGCTCGGCGCGCTGGGCGGCCACCAACGACGGCGGCGGCAGCTTCACCGTCAGCGCGCTGAGCGAGGTGGAGCCCGGCGTCCAGGCGCGCGAGCCCGCGCAGCGGCACGCGCTCAGCGACGCCGGCGACCTGCCGGCCGTGGTGCGCCGCCGGGTGGACCAGACGGTGGTCGCCAGCCGCCGCTCGCCGCTGCCGAACGGCGGCGGGGTGGTGCTCGTGGCGCGCCGGGTGCCGGGTCAGGCGGCGCGGGAGTGGACCGTCGTGTTCGACGACGACGCCGACCGCAGCGACCCGGAGGCGCGCGAGGTGGCCCGCCGCAAGCTCGAGGAGGCGCTGGCCGCGGAGCAGCCGGGCTGAGGTCGGCTGCTCGTGGCCGGGGCTCAGCCGACCGGCGGCGGGTCGACCGGCAGCGCGGTCAGGTCGGGGGACTCGGTGGCCGTGGTGGGCGGCGTCGTCGTGGTGCCGGTGCTGCGCGGGGCCGCGCCGTTGGAGCCGGTGTCGCGGCCCATCTTGGCCTTCACGGAGCTGACGACGTCATCAGCGCGGGCCTGCGCCATCCCGGCCAGGCCCTGCAGCTGCGGGTTGTCCTTGGCGTCGGACCACAGCCCGCGGATCTGCTCGTAGCGCTCGCGGCCGGCCCGAGCGCCGAGCACGTATCCGGCGCCGAAGCCGAGGAGGAAGGAGAACTTGGCCACGGGGACCTCCGGGGTCGCGGGGCGGACTGGCTTCGTGATCACGCTACGGCGCGACGCGATCGTCCGCGATCCGGAGGGCCTGCGCAGGGCGCCGGAGGGCGTGGGGTACATTCGTGACGCGCGCGGGTCGCACCCGCCCGTCCCCCGTAGCTCAATTGGCAGAGCATGCGACTGTTAATCGCAGGGTTATTGGTTCGAGTCCAATCGGGGGAGCAACACCGCAGGTCAGCGGCTTGGTAGGCGACCCGAGCCCCGGCCGACGACCAACAAACGACCAACAAACGCACGGGCTGCCGCACGCGCGCCGGCCCCTCGCAGGTCTCCCTCCGGCCGTCGTCGGCCAGCAGCCGGCGCCAGCCGGCGCCCGTGAGCCGCTCCCTCCCGCTGCGCCCGCCCACCTCAGGGCGTCCCCGGGTCCGGGCATCGGCCGGCGCCCGAAACCGCCCCACCCCGCCGGTGATCCGATACGGTCCCGTTTCCACTCGGCGATCGGGGGATCAGCACGTGACCTGGCCGGCACCCACTCCGGGCCCCGATCCGGCTTCCCCGGCCGGCGGTCCGCCACCGTTCGCACCCCGCACCCCACCCGTCCGCGGCCCGCGCCGGTGGCTGCCCTGGGGCGTCGCGGTCGTCGCGCTGCTCGCCGGCGTCGGCATCGGTGCGGCCAGTCGCAGTGACGAAACCGCGACGGCATCCGCGGCGGCCGAGGTACGGGAGCTCCGGGACCGCCTGGATGCATCGGAGGAGCGCGTCGCGGCGGCCGAGGACCGCGCAGACGCGGCGGAGGCCGCCGCCAGCGAGGCGGCAGCCAGTGCCGCAGCCAGCGCGTCAGCGGCACCGGAGACCACGGCCGCGCCGACGCCCGAGCCCGCGCCGACGCCGCAGCCCACGCCGGCTCCGGAGCCGCCCTCGCCCGCACCGCAGCCCGCGCCGGCTCCCGCGCCCGCCGCACCCGGCACCCCCTCGAAGGGAGACGGCACCGCTACAAGGCCAGGGCCACGGGGTCGGAAGCGCCCACACTGCCCCGAAGGCCTCCCGTCGGCGCCGCCACGGCGCTTTTGCGTCACCCAAGGGGCCAGGACCGCGGGACCGCCGGATGCCACCGGACCTGGGATTTCACCGACCCGTCGACCCTTTCATCGGCCGTACCGTCTTCGACGAACGTAATCGAGGGCACGGCGCGGCATCCTCGCGGCGGGCACTTGGAGCGGCACGGAGGGCCGCGGTGGGCTTGACCGCCGACGTCCGGCTAAGAGATCGTTTCAACATGAGCTCGGCGGGCTTCCTTGAGCGCCAGCCAGTCCCGCCGACGGTGTAGTGGGTGCTCGAGGAGCTCGTCCCTGATGGGCTATGGGAGCGGTCGCGACGCTGCTCCGCTTCGAAGGCAGCGCCGACCTCCACCGAGGGCTCCTTCAGCCGGCCTGCACGCTGATCTACTTCTGCCGCCTTGAGACCATTCTGAAATGAACTCCAAGGAGGCCTCAACCTGGTCGAGGAAGCCGGCGCTGTGACGTGCCGAGTCTGATCGAGGCTCACCCTCAACCCGCCGTGCATGACGGACACCCGCAACAGCGAACTGTGGCTTTGCTCGTCCGGACGACTTGAACCACCACATTAGAGCGGGTGACGGAAATCGAACCCGCACAGTCAGCTTGGAAGGCTGTGCATCGTCGACGCGGATGCCGACCCTAAGAATGCCAAAGGTCGGTCATGTGACTCCTCAAGATTGAGCGTCGCTGTCAATGTGAGTACCGCCAAAGTCTGCTTGGCGCGGTCCACCGAGGGCGCCGGAGACGCCCTCGGTGGTGTGATTCTGTCCGGTGACAGTCTCGCAGGGGACCGAGGCGGATCGTTCAGCGTCGGCGACACCGCGAGCCGACGCTGCTGCAGGAAGCTGGCGTCCAGCTTGAGTACCCGTACCCACGGAATATCGCCTGGACCGGACATTGAATGAAGGCGAACGGCGCATCCATGGGTATGCATGGGCCGTCAATTCCAATCATGCAGCACCCTGCCGGTATAACGAAGTCCCTCTCGACGGTCGTCCTCTTGTCTACACGCCGTCGCGCTGTACCCGCAGGAGACTCTACCGCGACGACGAATCCGGGAAGGCGATGGCGTGCCACTTCAGTCTCCATTCCACGATCTGCTGCATGACCAGCAACTATAGGGCGCGCTAGCGCCGCATCGGATCGTTCGCGATGCCTGCCAGTGTTACTGGCACTTCTCCGTGGCGCACTGCTGATAGCGCCGGATCCACCATGCTTGGCAGGGAATCATCAACAACGGGCCCAACGCCGTACAGGCGAACCACTTGTGCAGGAAAAGTGCGGAGCACTCGATACAGTCCCAGTCCACTCCACTGTCGGGAGGCGCGGGATCCGGCTCCGGGTCCACGGGCGGGTGGTGTCCTTGGCACAGTCCCAGCTCCTGAAGATCAGGCGGGCAATAGTTGATGTTCGAAGGCTGCGAGCCGCCCACCCCAGTCCGGCCAGCCATTTCCAGTACCGCTGCACCTAATCCCGAAGCATCCGTTCCCGCACCCCGGACCGATTGACTACCGATACGTGGGCTCGGTAGGCCAGGCCAATCCGCTAGCGTCGCCGGAAGTATCTCGCCGGACGCCCGGTATCGGCTCCCGTAGTTGCGCACCCCAGAAGGACCAAGAGTAGCGGTGGCCGTGAATCCCGGAATCATGATTCTCACCTCATCAACAGTTGAACCTTCTTAGGTGTGAGAAGCCGGTCCTGGTGCCGCAGTGCCGCAAGAATTTGTCACCGCCGGCGCCCATGGCCGGTGGGGTGAGTCTAAAGGGATGGCGCAACTGGTAGTCCTGGCATCACCACGAGGAGCCAAAACAGATACCGCCCCGATGCCAGTTGCCAAATACGTCATCGCGCCAATCCTGACAGAACATGACTACCCGTAGGAACGGGTGTCCGTATGCCACGGTCCCGCGGCCCTGTGGGCAGCGACGAGTGCGTCCGGGGCGAGCGAGACCTCACCGTGTGACCTCTCCGCTGTGGGTCCGTGAGTCCCGTAGACCCGTCCGTTTCAGCGAGGCTGCTCCGGTGAAACCAGGTGATCGCTTGCTAGATTCGGCATGCTGGGCGTCCTCCAGTGACGGCGTGTCCTATCGCTCACGGCGGCTACCCGTACGCCGCACGGTGGCGCTCACGTTGGTCACCGTTCGTAGTACGGCTGCATCTTGCTGATCAGGAACGGGAACTCTCCGGAGACGTCGACCCGCACGAAGAACTTTTCGGATACGTCAGTTCGCCGGTGGGTGAAGGAGAAGATGACGTCGACGATCACTTGCGCGCCGCTGAGTCGTGAAGGTCGGACCTCCACCGCCGTCATGCCCTTTCCCTGACGGTTAGCTTCAGCGGCCTGGGCGTAGACGGCTGGATAGCGGACTGCGAGGTAGTTCAATGCCCGGTGTTCGTCCGTTGCTCCAGCATTGTCGGCCATCTGCATGATGCGGTCGAACAATTCCCTGGCGGAGTCCCGAAAACTCGCTTCATCCGCCTCGCTGTCACCTACATCTTGGGGAACGGGTATTGCTTGGATGAGATCATCGCGCTCGAATGAGTAAACCTGATCAAACGCGACCATCGGCACGATCAGACCGTTACAGGTCTCTGGTGATGCCAGCGGGCCGCGGACACCAATCACCACGTCGAGGTCCACGCCGCTGGTGTTGCGGTCGAGAGACTCCACAAGCAGGTCCAGGTCCGCCGGATCGCGCGGGATAAGCAGGTAAGTTGGCAGCCTCTCGACGCTGAACACCCAGCACAGCTGGCGCACTAGGTAGCGGTTGCTGCGCTCGGAGAGGACCGCATTCAAAGTTTGGCGGTCGCTCAGTCCGTGGGTGTCGCGGCGTCCGGCGACCTGGGCGAACTCTCGCTCCAGCGAGAGGCTCGGGAACCGCGGCTCAATTTCCCCGATGGCGTAGACAAACGAGAGTCCGGCTTCACCGGTCTGGCCGTCATTCCGGTCTTCAGTTGGGTTGGGGAGATTTGGTCCGCGACTCTCCGATGCACGCGTCGGCGCAGTTGTTACCTCCTGGACCGTTTCAGCATAATTACTCGATCCTTCGACGTTGCTTACCATCACATACCCCTCGCCAGTCTAGGGACAGCGATCGGATCGACACTATTGACCTCGGCTCGACAACCTCCCGTACAGGACTACTCGGCGATTGAGCGCGGTTGCGCGCCGCTGGCATCCCCCACACGGGCGAATACCGACGGCTGAGGTCAGATGTTTGACTGCGTCGCCCAGACCTATCTCCTCCTCTAAGAGAAAACCTGGCAGGCGGACACGGTGAGGCCGTCGCGGTTTCCCACTTGGCTCGTCGTATTCGTTCGGCATGATGAGCCTTCCCTCGCTACGTCAGCGACACGGCCTTCAGCTCCATGAGGGCTGTCTGTGCGTCCAGAGACGGTGGAACAACTGAGCGCAACGTTCGTCGTCTCCCTAGATCCGCCAAAGCCGCCTTGACGATTCCGGCAGGGGTATGTGGTGAGATGGAGCGAATCAACGCGGCGGCGCCAGCCACGAATGCAGTTGAGGCACTTGTGCCTCCGCCTTGGGTATACCCCATTCCTGGCGCGAGGCTGACAACCGCCTCCCCTAAGGCCGCCAGCCCCCTTGTTCCCAGGTTATGGCCGAGGTTGGCCTCAATCAGTGGCCGGCCGCGTCTATCGTGTGCGGACACTGGGATCACCCATGGATGGCGCGTTATGGCACTGCTGGCGAGCGTTCCCTGATTGCCTGCGGCAGCCACGACCATGCAGCCACGCACAGCGGCGTAGTCTATTGCGGCATCTATCCGGCGTACGGACCGCGTCGATGGATGTACAATGGTCACGCTAAGATTCAGTACATGTGCTCCAGCATCGACGCATTCCACGATGCCATCTGCGAGTTCGTCCACATGGGCAGACGGATTAGCGGGTAATCCGAGTGCAGGCTCGTGCAGGACAGGACGAACCAGCAGGGTGCAGCTTGGGCAGAGGGCCGGAGCGGGCGATCCTCTGCGCGCCGAGAGGATTCCGGCAACGAAGGTGCCGTGCACCGTCCAAGCGCGTTCGCTCGATCGGCTGGGTTGCGCCCGGTGTAGCTGGATGCTTGTGTCTTCAAAATCGGGATGCTCTGCGACCGGCCCATCCAGGAGCCCGACTACCACGGCGGGCTGGCCGGAGCTCATCCGCATGACGGCAGGTAATCCCATGTCGCCCAGTCCAGGAGACAAGAGCATGGCGCCCCGATTCGGTCTTCACTGGTGGCCTGAATCAGGCACTGGCGAAAGACGTGGACGGCGTCTGCGCTCGCGCCGCCATTAATACAATAGTCGCTGTCAGGCGCCCGCTGAGCCGCTTCGACCATTCGGACTCAGCTGGCAGGCTGCCGTCAACAATTGGAGACCGGTGCGCCGTGGCTGTCAAGTGCCTTCGCCCCGGTCGGTGGCCGGTGGTTGGCCTCGAGCCGAGACTGCGACCCGGTTTCTTCGGCGTCCGTCAAGCTGGCGAGGAGTTCAGAGGAGCGTGCGCCCTAGCCACGCCCTCAGGTGGTCAGTCGGCCAGCGAGCCGGCACTCCACTGTCAATCGCGGTCGATCATCCTCTCAAGCCGACGCCGGCTTGGTCGACAGGACCACATCAGCGGACACGCCGGCGACTGCCGGCGGGCCGGGTCGTCGGTTCCGAATCGCGGCAGGTACGACTGGTAGTGGTCAAGGGGCGCCCGCGCCGGGAGGTATTTCGCAGGTAGGTCCCAACCTCCCGTCCTTACGGCAGCGTCACCGCGACGCTTCTGCAAGGACGGGGTCAATGGCCATCCGCGAGATGATCTATGATGAAGCCCGCAGCTCGGACGTGACCGCGCCCGTGTCTCAACACCGCGCGGGTAGCAGACGCTGCATCACCACGCCGGGCCTCGCCGCCTCCACCTCGGGCGACCAGCTGCTCCTCGGTCCCTCCCGGGCCGGCAGAGCCAGCAACCCTCCGCCCAGTTTGGCCCCGCGACCTCGGGCGCACGACATATCGACCGACCCAGCCCACCGGGTCATCGACGTAGCCGCACAAGGCGGCGACTCCTTCTCTCTAGTGCAACGCGGCCACCGCGGCGGCGTTCGGAGTGAGTCCCCTTCGCGGCTGTGCGGTGGCCGACCTCGGCCCTGATCAGCCCATGCGCCGCGATGATCTGCAACCGCAGGATTAGCGGTCTAGCCGGTGTCGCGACTCCTTATTCTATGGATTGGTCCCCAAGTTCCAAGCGAGCATCAATGTACGTTGATTGGTTGGATTCTGCGGTCTGCAATCAGGTCAGCACTTGTATCCGTAGCAATAACCATCCTCGCAAAACCCACACTTGAAGTTGGCTGCGACCCAGTCGCACGCTTCCTCGGTCCAACAGAGGCAAGCCTTGTTATTGCCATTGTCGTCGCGATCGCAAGCAGTTTCCTCCGGGCGATCCTCAGTTCCTGTTCCTGGTGCCGATGTCAATGCCCAGCGCCTTGGGAGCAGCTGTGCGATTAGAGCCATGCGGGGAACTGCAACTGTGGCCTGCTGGTAAGGCCTTACAGGCTGATGAAGCGAAACTTCAGCGGTGAATCCTGGCATTTGCCTCATATCCACTCCTGTTATGTTTCTCAGGTCAGCGCTATTCACCGACCGCACAGCGGTGTTTGCACCAGTCTAGGCACAAGGGTCGCATCCGTAGGTAAAGCATGCACTATATTCACCATCAACATCATCACCAGCGCAGCAGGCCAAAATCATCGGACCCCACGGCGTGACGGGTGGCTCACCGGATGGAGTCTGCACCTGCTTGCCGATCTTGACCGAGAGCAAGGAGAAGGCCGCCCCACCTTCTGGTTGTATGCCCAGGTCAACGAAGACTCCCTCGATTGCCGCCTTGATCCGCGGTGCATTCTCGTGAAGTAGTCGAAGAATCCGCAGGTTTTCTGGGGAAAGTTCAGAGGAGGTCTTTTCCCGTCCTCCGTCACGACTTGCGGGTCTTCGGTCTCTATTAAGTGCCGCGAGTGTAGCCCTCATCTCTCCGATATCCTTGCCCAGTTGGTATCCCGCACTCATTCCGACCTCCCGTGATGGTGGCGCGTCTACCTATCGGCACTTTGTCGACCGTTGCGTGGCCTCAGCCGCCTCGCCGATTCGGACAGTGGCCTCCCTTGCTAGCCTCGTCGTGTCGAAGGACGCCAATCCGTCGCCGTCGCGGTTGCGCTCCGCATTCGGGCAGCGGGGTGGGCTCATGGGTCCGCGGCTCGGCCTCCACCACCCCCATTCGGGCGTAAGGTCGGATGTCGACGGGGCCTAAGAACGGAGCCTTGGCGACAGGTGACTCTCGGTAGTGTGAGGCCTCACAAGGATCCTGGACAAGACCACCCTGAACGTCCTGCGCACGACCTCGGCGATGCGCGATAGCGTCCAGCACTGACCCGCCTGGATGGCGGTTTCCAAGCCTCAGTGGTCGTCGGGGATCGACCATCGGTCGGGACTGCTCCGACTTCCGACTAAGGAGTCGTTTCAAGATGAGGTCGGGGCTCCTCCTCGAGTGCCAGCCAGTCCCGCCGACGCTGTGGTGGGTGATCGAGGAGCTCGTCCCTCCTGGGATGTGGGAGCGGGTCGCGCCGCTGCTGCCGCCGTCCAAGCCGCGTCGCCACCGCTTTCGGGGCCGATCGATGAGAGAGCGGCGTTGCCGGGATCGTGTTCGTACTCAAGACCGGCATCGCCTGGAATCAGCTGGCGAACTGCGCTGGACGCCGCGGTGATCGACTGGCCAGGGCGTGGGTCGTGGTGGCGGCGCACCGCACGGCCGGCCGCGGACATCTGCTAGCCGAGGACGCCGTGCGGCTGGAGATGGTGCTGGTCCTCGAGCAGATGTCGCATCCGGCCGGCTGGCCGCCGAGATGCTGAGGCCGGAGTTAGCTGACACGGGCGACCAGCTTGGAGGGGTGGGCATTCGCGTCGGCCAGGGACACCGTCGTCATGGTCAGGTGAGTGACCAGAGCTGCGGTGCCGGGCCGGCCTCCACCCCAGCGGGATGCAAGCCAGGCCAATCAGGTCCGCGGCGACGACGCGACCAACTTACGACCAACAAACCACCCTCGACGCCCGACGATGACCAACATCAGCCGATCATGTGAATGGCCGCTGACCTGCACGTTCGTCGTTGGCTGACCCCCGCCAACGACCTCAAGATCAACTCGCAGGGTTATTGGTTCGAGTCCAATCGGGCGAGCAACACCGCAGCTCAGTGGCCTGGTGGGCAACCTGAGCCTCGCCCGCCGACCAACAAACGACTGGGCAGCGTGCCCCACGTCTGCTCGCAGCCGGCAGTCTCACGTCGCCGTGCCCCAGGGGACCGGGACCTCGTCACGTCGGGTCGTACCTGTACCGCAGGACGCGGTCGAGGACCGAACGACCTGAGCAGGCCCTTTGGTCGAGTACCCGCCTGGCCGCGACGACCGCTCGAGTTGCAGCGCCGTATCGGATGGCGCGCCGTTGCCACATAGGCGCGCTCGGCTCTGCGCCAGACGTCCAGCGTGGTCCTGCTCCTCCGGTCGGACCTCCGACGCCGACGAGCCGCCACGAGATGGTCCCGCTCTCCGGGGTCACGCCCGTGCCCTCGGCCAGCGCGCCGTCGATCGTGGCCCGCAGCCGGACCTCGTCCCCGGCGCACTCAGCCCGGGTGTGGTGCGGAGCGAGCGGGCACGGCGGCTCGTGCTGCCGGCTGCCGCACAGGCCGATCGAGGTCGTCGCTTCCTGACCACGACGTCGAGCGCGGAGCAGGTCCGGTGCTCGTGGACGCACGGACCGTGCAGGACGGCATCCAACGGTGTCCTGGATGGCTGCTGGGCTCTGTCCGGTTGCCGAAGGGTGCCCGCGCTGCAATCACAGTGGTCACGAGAACCGAACGGCTGTCGGAGACGCCCTCTCGGCTGCCAGGGCTGGGCCGGTGCCTTCGGTGCTGCTCGGGTCGGCTGGGCTGACCTATGGCCGGGCAACGTAGCAGCGAGGCCACAGCGGGAGGTCCCGGTCGTGAGCAACGGACGACGGCCACACGGTGTGGCCACAGGACGGCTCGACCCCGTGCCGGTGAGAGACGTCCGCTCACCGCACCAACGGGCACCTCGGCCAACCGGTCTTGACGGCCGTAGGCCCTTGGGTGAGGCATCGGGGAGTTGTTGCTCGTTCTCCTTGCTTGAGGCCCCGCCCGGCCGCGACCCTGGATCGAGCCGGGCTTCTGGGGTCGTGCAACGGTGTGAAGGCGGGGGGCGGATGGCCGACTTCTTGCGGGTCACGGTGCATGACCGGGTGGGGTGGATCGAGTACGACCGCCCGCCGGTCAACGCCTTCCACTGGGAGATGCTCCGCGAGGTGCCGGAGGCCCTGGAGCGGCACCTTACGGACCCCACCGTCCGGGTGGTGGTGATCGGCAGCGCCCTCGACACCCACTTCAGCGTCGGCGCGGACCTGCGGGTCTTCGCCGACATGGACGACGGAGGCATGCGTCGTTGGGTGGACGCGTGCCACGACCTGGTCCGCAGGATGCGCGCGTCGCCGAAACCGCTGCTGGCGGCCGTGCACGGCACCGCGGTCGGGGGCGGACTGGAGATGGTGCTGCACTGCGACGTCCGCTTCGCCGCACGAACCGCCCGGTTCGGGCAGCCGGAGATCGGCATCGGGTTCATCCCGCCGGTCGGCGCGACGCAGGCGCTGGCCCGCCTGCTGGGCCGGCCTCAGGCGCTGCGGTTCCTCTACGACGGCACCCTGCTGAGCGCCGAGGAGGCCTCCGCCATCGGCCTCGTGGACGTCGTGGTGGCCGACGAGCGGCTCCGCGAGGAGGTGCAGGGCTACGCCGAGGGGTTGGCCCGGAAGCCGGCGCGGGCGCTGGCGGCGATCCGGCGCTGCATCACCGAGGGCGTCGACCTGCCCTTCGAGGCGGGCCTGGCCATCGAGCGGGAGGAGGCGGTGGCGCTCGGTGCGACGGCGGACTTCCGCGAGGGGCTGGCCGCCTTCCTCGGAAGGCGACCACCGGTCTGGTCGGACTGACCTGGGAGATGATCCGCGCCGGGGCGCTGGGCGCGCGACGGGGACCGTTCGCGTCTGCGACCACACCGCTGGTCGGACGAATCCGGCTCTGTCGCGGTGGGGCGACGAAGCTCCGCGACCGACTCATGACCAACAAGCCCCCTCGACGCCCGACGATGACCAGCGTCAAGCGACGGCATGACGGGTCTCTGACCTGCACATCCATCGCCGACCCACCGCTGCCGACGACCTCAAGATCGACTCGCAGGGTTCATTGGTAGGAGTCCGATCGGGGGAGCAACACCGCAGGTCAGCGGTCTGGTACGCGACCCGAGCCCCGGCCGACGACCAACGAACCACTGGGCGGCGTTCCCCACGTCTGCTCGCAGCCGGCAGTCTCACGTCGCCGTGCCCAAGGGGGACCCGGGACCTCGTCACGTCGGGTCGTATCGGTACCGCAGGATGCGGTCGAGGTCTGAACGACCTGAGCACCGCGAGCGCTGGTGAGCTTCATGCAGCCTGATGCCGGCGACTGGCCGTGGGGCGAGCTGCGCGACGCGCTGCTCGACCACGAACCGAAGCACGCCAGCGCCGCCGCCTGGTGACACGAGGAAGCGGACATCGACTTCCGGGCGGTACGCGAGGTTGCCCTGTCGGCCCAGCAGTGGCTGCACTACCGCGACCACGACCGCCGGAGCCTCACCGAGGAGACCGCGGCCCGCCGGCTGCGGAGCAACCGGACGCGGCTGACCGACTTCGAACAGGGTCGGAGGCACTTCGAGTGGGACCTGCCCTGGCGGATCACGGCCTCATCGACCCGGCCCCGGACCCGCCGGGGATCGGGCCCCGGGCACCCACCCGTCGCTGACCGCGACGCTGCCGCCCCGGCGGCGCCTGCGCCTCCGACCCCCTCGGTCGCCGCAGGCACGGGGGCTGTCAGCGAGGCGCTCGACGCCTCGCGGTCGGACATCGGCGACGGCTGGTCGGCGACCCCGGGGCCGCGGATCGTCCCTCCTGCGGGGACGACGCCGTCGGCGGTCCAGGCGGCAGCCGACCCGCCGGAGTCGACGACCGAGGCGCCCTGGACCGAGGCGACGACCGGGACAGCCGTGGCCGCTCGCGCCCGGTCCGCGAGTCTGCTGACGACAGTAACGAGGTGCAGCAGCCGCTCCCGCCGAAGCGGCCGTGTCCCCGTCCCCGGCCGCGGGTCCCACGAACGACGAGAGCCGGGGCGGCCGCGCGCGGCGACCACCCCGGCTCTGCGGAGGAACGCGCTTAGAGCGAGCCGGCCACCGACGCCGCGGCGCTGATGATCACGATGGCCGGGATCAGGGCGATGATGCCGAGCACCAGGCCGGCGATGGCCAGGCCGGTCGGGGCGCCCTTCTTCTTGCCGGTAGCGATGCCGACACCGCCCATGATCACGCCGAGCAGCGCCAGGATGATGCCGAGCGCCGGCACCCAACAGAAGATGAGGCCGAGCAGGCCGGTCACGAAGCCGGCCACCCCGAGACCGTTGCCCGGCTGCGCCGGGGCCTGGACGATCACCGGCTGCGGGGCGTACCCGGGCTGGGGCGCGTAGCCCGGCTGGGCGTAGCCCTGCTCGGGGTAGGCCTGCTGCGCGTGGGCGGGCTGGACGGGGACGGGGGCCTGCTCCGGCTGGGCAGGGCTGAACGGTTCAGAGGTCACGGGGCTCTCCAGGATCGGGGTCGGCAGGTCCGACCTTCGGCGTCGGGGCTCCGGCTTGTCGTGTTCCGGAACCGACTTGCCAGGTACTTCGACAGCTGCCGCACAGCTCTTGAGCCGAAGGTCACCTCCGCAGGAGGGCTGGTCTCCGTCACGCGTCGTCAGGCGTCGCAGCGGTCGCCCGGCGTTCCCCGCTTCGCCGCTCGGTTGCAGCGCCACCGCAACAGAGCACCCCCCCGACGGCGACCATGCGCCGCCGACCTGGGTTGCGTTCACGGCGTCCGGAACGGCGACGACGCGGTGCCGGTGACGAGCTGCCCCGGAGCTGCCCGAGTCCACGCCGGCCAACCTGGGTGGGGCACAGTAGCTCCGGGCCGCTCGACGCCTCAGCGCACACCCGAACGCCCAGCGGTGAGGTGCAGCATCGGCGCACCCCGCGGCAGGAGGCGTGGCTGCGGGTAGGTCCAACTCCAGGCGAGCCGCTGCTCCGACGCCTGTGGCCGCTCGCCCCGGTCCGCGAGAAGTGTCCTTCGGCGGATGTGAGGGCCTCACCGGGGACGGATCTGCCGCCGACGGCTCGGAGGCCCGGTGTGCCGCCGAGCTCCTCCCCGACCACCTCGCTGTGGCCGCCGACCGGTGGGTGTGGACCCTGGCCGGGCTGACGACCCGGACGGACACCCGGGACACGCGGTGCCGCGGCCGACCGTGGGCGGTCGGCACGCTCCGTTCGCCCTCACGGCGCCGGCCCCGGCTGCGCGCCGGCCCGCGGCCGATCGTGCGGCATCCGAGGAGGTGCGCGCTAACCTCGCGGGAGAACCGGGTCCGGGGACCGGAGGTCCGGGATGCGCTTCGTGTTCAGTCCTCCCGCCGAGGCGGCGGCCGATCTGCTGACCCTGCCCTGGGACGTCCCGCTCGCGCAGTGGACCGACGACCGGCTCGTCGAGATTCCGCAGCACGGGCGCTCCCGTCACGTCGTCCGGTTCGTGGCGGAGGCCGGACGCGTGTTCGCGCTCAAGGAGCTGCCCGAGCGACCCGCTCGCCGCGAGTACGAGGTGCTGCGCCGACTGCACGAGCTCGGCATCCCGGCGGTCGAGGTCGTCGGCGCCGTCGTCGACCGGCCCGGCGACCAGCAGGCGGTGCTCGTCACCCGCTTCCTGGACTACTCGTCGTCGTTCCTCGCGCTGTTCGCCAACCCGCGGGGCGCGCACCTGATCGACCGGGTGATGAACGCGCAGGTGGAGCTGCTGGTCCGCCTGCACCTGGCCGGGATCGTGTGGGGCGACTGCTCCCTGGCCAACACCCTGTTCCGGTTCGACGCCGGGACGCTGGCCGCCTACCTCGTGGACGCCGAGACGGGGGAGGTGCACGAGCGGCTCACCCAGAGCCAGCGGGACCACGACACGGACGTCGCCTACGCCCGGGTCGTCAGCGAACTGACGGCCCTGCGGGAGAGCGGCTCCCTGGCCGAGGACGTCGACCCGGCACTGGCGGCGGCCGACCTGGTGGCGCGGTACGAGCAGCTGTGGGCCCAGCTGACAAGCGAGGAGGTGGTGTCGCGCGAGGAGCAGCAGCTCCGCGTCGCCGGGCGCATCCGCAGGCTCCAGGACCTGGGGTTCGACGTCGGCGAGGTGGAGCTCGTCGAGGACCCGGCCGGCGGGAGCCGGCTGCGCCTCACCACCCGCGTCGCCGAGCCCGGCGACTGCCGGCGGGCGCTGTTCAGCCGCACGGGGCTGGACGTCCAGGAGAAGCAGGCCCGCCGCCTCCTCGCCGACATCGTGAGCTACCGGGCCGCGCTCGAACAGGTGACGGGAGGCCCGGTCTCCGAGACCGCGGCCGCCATCCGCTGGCTGACCGAGAGCTACCAGCCGACGATCGCCGCCGTCCCCGCGCACCTGCGCAGCCGGCTGGACGCCGCCGAGATCTTCCACGAGGTCCTCGAGCACCGGTGGTTCCTGTCCGAGGCGGCCGGCCGGGACGTCGGCATGCAGGCCGCGGTGCGGGACTACGTCGACCGGGTGCTCCCGGCGGTGTCCGGCGACCTGGTGACGCCGCCACCCCCCGAGCGCCGACCAGGACCTCGCGCCCCGCTGAGCGACTCCTCGTAGGGCCGGTTCCACCGTCCTCCAGGCCCGCGGTCGACGGCGCGGACCGAGCGGCCGGAGGCCGGTGCCAGCCGTCGGTGGGATCCCCGCTCCCCGTCCCGCGCCGTCCGGGGCTCCCGTCGCCCCGCGGATGCCGTCTTCTGGTACACCCCGTGACCGCCGGTCACGCCTCGCCGGGGGATCGCGGGACCGGCAGGCGACCACGACCACCGCAGACCTACGCTCGCATTCCAGAACGGCAACGGACGCAAGGCGTACGGCCCCTGCGCCCCGCACGACGCCGAGGCCTCGAGTGGACGCGTTCCACCTGGTGCGGGGCTCGGCTCCTCCCCGAGCAGAGGGTGACCGATGGACCAGGTGCCTTGGACCCAGCGACCGCTCCCCCCGGTGCCCGACGTCGCCCTCGCGGTCTGGCGGCGGGAGCTGTGCACGCCCATGGACCTCACGGTGAGCCGGAACGATCTCCAGGCGACGGTGCGCACGGCGGGGCTGCGAGACCGCGCGCCGGTGGACGCCGACGAGCTGCTCCTGGTCTTCGAGGAGCTGACCTCCAACGGCCTGCGCCACGGGCGGCCGCCGGTGACCGTCTGCGTCGTGGCCGCCAGCGGCGGTTGGCTCGTCGACGTCACCGATGCCGCGGTCGAGAGTCCTCCGGTGCCGACCGTCGACCGTGACCCGGTCGACGGGGGGCTCGGCCTGCACCTCGTGGCCCGGCTGTGCCGCACGCACGGCTGGATGGTCGACGACGGCCGCAAGCACGTGTGGGCGTGCGTCGCCGCGGCGTGAGCCCGAGCGGGGTCGGTGCCCGGCCGGCGAGGTGGGCGGGTCGCCCGAGCGGCCCCGGGCGACCCGACCACCCGGAGATGCGAGAGGCCCGTGGCCACGGCACGAGCGTGACCACGGGCCCCGGACCCGCAGGCGGACCGTCAGATCAGCCGGGGGTCGCCCACCTCGGCGGCCGACGCCGGCAGCCCGTTGGCCTCGAGGATCTCGACCAGCGAGCCGTCCGCGCGCATCTGCGTGACGTGCTCGTCGATCGCCGTGGCCAGGGCGTCGTTGCTCGGGTCGAGCAGCAGGCTCGTCTGCGAGGGCTCCTCGGTCGCGGGGACCCGCGGGTCGGTCTCGAGGACCTCGATCCGGAAGTCGGTGCCCTCGGTGGACTGCGCCGCGGCGCCGTAGCCGTCCAGGCCGATGTCCAGGCGCCCGGCGGTCAGGTCCTGGGCGAGGCTGAGCGAGTCGGGGTAGGTCCGCAGGCTGTCGCCGAGCAGCTCGCGCAGCGCGTCGACCCAGAGGTAGCCCTCCACGGTGCCCACCTGCTTGCCGATCAGGTCGTCGACGGTCGAGACGCCGTCGGCCGACATCACGGTGAGCTCGTCGAGGTACACGGGGGCGCTCAGGGTGACCACGTCGCCGCGCGCGGCGGTCCGGTAGAAGCCGCCGACCGCGACGTCGACCCGGCCGGTCTCCACGGCCGGGACCGCGGTGGCGTAGGTGTAGGCCTCGTACTCGATCGTCAGGCACTCGTCGGCGGCGATCTCCTTGAGGATGTCGCTGTCGATGCCCTCGGCCTGGCCGCCCTCCTCGAAGGAGTAGGGCGGGGTGTTGGTCAGGGCGACGGTGAGCACGCCCTCCTCGACCGTCTCGAACTGGTGGGCGGGCTCGCAGTCGGCCGCCACCTCGCCGGCCGGGTCCGATCCGCAGCCCACGAGGGCCACGGCGGAACCGAGGGCGAGGACGGCGGCGCTCAGGCGGTGCGTCTTCACGGTGATCTCCTCAGGACGAACGGGCCCGACGGCGGGATCGCCGTCGCGCTGCGGTGCGGTGGGTGGAGCGGGTGGTGCCGTCAGAGGTGGCGGGACAGCCGCCGTTCGGTGCCGTTGGTCAGCCAGCCGGCGGGGATCGTCACGGCCAGGTAGAGCAGCCCGGCCAGCACGAGGACGTCGAGGTAGCGGAAGGTCGCCGCGCCGATGGAGTAGGCCTGGCTGAGCAGCTCGACGACCGAGATCGTGAAGGTCAGCGACGTGGCCTGGAAGATCAGGATCGCGAAGCCCATGAGCGACGGCAGGGCGATCCGGACCCCCTGCGGGACGATGACGTAGCGGAGCGTGTCCCGGCGCGACATGCCCAGGGCACCGGCCGCCTCGGTCTCCCCGGCCGGCACGGCCTGCAGGCCGCCGCGGAGGATCTCGCTGGTGTAGCCGGCCGTGGTGAGCGACAGCGCCGCGATGGCGGAGACGAAGGCGGTCAGGGACAGCCCGGCCGAGGGCAGCCCGTAGTAGACGAACTGCAGCATGACCAGCGCCGGCGTGCCGCGGCCGATCTCCACCAGGCCGATGGCCGCCCACCGCACCGCCCGGTTGCGCGCCGAGCTGAGCAGGGCGAGCGCCAGGCCGAGCGGCACCCCGATCAGCAGGCTCACCACGGTGAGCTGCAGGCTGGTGAGCAGGCCCTCCAGCAGCCGGGGCAGCCAGTCGCCCCACGAGGTCAGCAGGCCGGTCATCGCGCCACCCGCGCCCGGAGTCGTGCGTCGAGGCCGCGGGACAGCCAGGCCAGCGGCGCGCTGAGCAGGATGTAGACCGCCGCGGCGACGAAGAACGGGGTGAGTCCCGCCCCCATCGACCGGGCGCTCTGCGTGGCCCGGAACAGGATCTCGGTGACGCCGATCGCCGAGACGATCGTGGAGTCCTTGAGCAGGCTGATCGCGTAGGTGGTCGCGGCGGGCAGCGAGACCCGGAACGCCTGCGGCGCCACGATGCGTACCAGCGTGTCGCTGCCGCCCATCCCCAGCGCCGAGGCGGCCTCCCACTGCCCGCGGTGCACGGCGGACAGCCCACCGCGGTAGATCTCGGCCAGGTAGCCGGCGGAGATGACCCCGAGCCCGATCACCCCGGCCTCGATCGGCTCGAGCCGGATCAGGTCCCTGCCCAGGCCGAAGAAGATGAGGAACAGCCAGACCACCGGCGGGATCCCGCGGACGACGTCGATGACGACGCGGCCCAGCCAGCGGACCGGCGCCACCCGCGACCGCCGGGCCGCCGCCAGGGGCACCGCCAGGACGGCGCCCAGCGCGAACGCCAGGACCGTGACCAGCAGGGTGACCGGCACCCCGAGCAGCACAGCCTCGAGGACGTCCATCAGCGGTCGACCACCGCGCTGAGGAAGCGCCGGGCACGGTCGGTGGCCGGCGTGCGCAGCACCTGCTCGGGGTTGCCCTCCTCGAGGATCGCGCCGTCGGCCATGACCACGACGCGGTCGGCGACGTCGGCCGCGAAGTGGATCTCGTGGGTGACGACGACCATGGTCATGCCGTCGGCGGCCAGCTCGCGCATGACGGCGAGGACCTCCAGGCCCAGCTCCGGGTCCAGCGCGGACGTCGGCTCGTCGAAGAGCATGACCTCCGGGTCGAGGGCCAGGGCGCGGGCGATCGCGACCCGCTGCTGCTGACCGCCGGAGCAGCGGGAGGGGTAGGTGTCGGCCTTGGCGCCGAGGCCCACCCGCTCGAGCAGCTGCCGGGAGCGCTCGTCGGCCTCGGCGCGGCTGCGGCCGAGCACCCGCTCCTGCGGGAGGGAGACGTTGCGCAGCACGGTCATGTGCGGGAACAGGTTGAACGACTGGAAGACCATGCCGACGTTGCGGCGCAGGGCGGCGAGGTCGCGGTGGGAGACGCCGGCGCCGGGCTCGACCGCCCGGCCGACCACCTCGACGCGGCCGGAGTCGGCCCGCTCGAGCAGGTTGATGCAGCGCAGCAGCGTGCTCTTGCCCGACCCGCTGGGGCCGATGATCGCCACGACCTCGCCGCGGGCGACCGACAGCGAGACGTCCTTGACGACCACGAGGTCACCGAACTGCTTGTGGATCCGGTCGAGGACGACGACGGGTTTCTGCGCCACGGCGCTCACGCGGCCACCTCCACAGCGGCGAGGACGGCGTCGCGGACGGTGTCCACGTCGTCGTCGGTCATCGGGGTCGAGAGGGCGAGCAGGCCGTTGGTGCCGGCCAGCACCCCCCGCTCGTAGAGGCGCCACCAGGTGGCGCCCGGGTCGGGCAGCAGGAGCCGGACCAGCGAGCCCGAGCCGCTGACCGCGACACCGCGGGCGGCGAGCTCCTCCCGCAGCCGGTCGCCGCGGGCGTTGAGGGCGGCCACCTCGTCGGCGCCGAAGAGCCGCAGGGCCGCCGTGCCGGTGCGCATGGTCACCGGGTTGGCGCTGAAGGTGCCGCCCCAGCTGACCGCGCCGTCGGCGAGCGGGCTGAAGGCGTCGAGGACCTCGCGGCGCCCGCCGACGCCGCCCACCGGGAACCCGCCGCCGACGACCTTGCCGACGGTGACGAGGTCGGGTTCGACGCCGTAGCGGCTGTGCAGGCCACCGACCTCCAGCCGCAGGGTGATGACCTCGTCGACGACCAGCAGCGCGCCGGCCCCGCGGGTCAGCGCGGCCACCAGCTCGACGAACGACGGGTCCGCCGGTCGCAGCCCGGCCCGGTTGGGCATGAGGTCGACGAGGACGGCGGCCACCTCGCCGCCCCGGGCCCGCATCAGGTCGGCGAAGGCCCCCGCGTCGCCCTGCGGGAGGGTCACCACGGCCTCGGCCACGCTGCCGGGGACGCCCGGGGCGGTGGGGTCGACGACGGCGTCGTAGGTGCCGTGGTAGCTGCCGGCGAAGCGGACCACCAGGTCGCGGCCGGTGGCCGCGCGGGCGCCGCGCAGCGCCATCATCACGGCCTCGGTGCCGGAGTTGCAGAACCGCCAGCTCGGCAGGCCCACCCGCTCCCGCAGCAGCTCGGCGCAGACCACCTCGGACTCCGTCGGCAACCCGAAGGCGGACCCGGCGGCCACTGCCGCGGTGGCCACCGCGACCAGCTCGGGGTGGGCGTGGCCGTGGATCAGCGCCGTGTAGTTGTTGTTGCAGTCGACGACCTGGTGCCCGGTGGCGTCGGTGACGACGCAGCCGCTGCCGGACACCGCGTACGGCGGGTGCGGCGGCACGAAGAGCGTGCTGCGGGTGTTGCCGCCCGGCATGACGCGGCGGGCGCGGTCCCGGAGCTCGGCGACCGTCACGGTGCCTCCTCGGTCGGTGGGGTCGGGTCGGTCAGCCGGCGACGGTGCGCGACTGCTCGCGCATGAAGCCGGGCAGGTACCAGGGGCCCAGGCCGCCCTTGCCGGACGAGCCGCTGGCCTTCCAGCCGCAGAAGGACTGGATGCCGGGCCAGGCGCCGGTGGTCGCGCCCGCACGCCGGTTGACGTAGACGACGCCGGCCTCGATCTCGTCGAGGAAGCGGTCGACCTCGTCCTGGTCGCCGGTGAAGACGCCGGCCGACAGGCCGTAGTCGACGGCGTTGGCCTCCGCGATCGCCTCGTCGAACCCGTCCACCGCGGTGACGGTGACGAACGGCGCGAACAGCTCCTCGCGGGTCAGCGGGTGGCCCAGCGGCAGGTCGGCGACGACGACCGGGCGGTAGAAGTTGCCGCTGCGCTCCTCGGCGCGGCCGCCGGTGACCACCCGGCCGTCGCGCGCCGCCGCGGCGAGGGCGTCGTCGATGCGGCGGCTGACGGCGTCGTCGGCGACCGGGCCCATGCCGGTGCGCGGGTCGGCCGGGTCGCCGACGACGATCGCCTCGGCCGCCGCGGCGAGCTTGGCGACGAGCTCGTCGGCGACGCGGCGGTCGACGACCACGCGGCGGCAGGCGCTGCACTTCTGGCCCGACAGGCCGAACGCCGAGCGGGCGATGCCGTGCGCGGCGTCGTCGAGGTCGGCGGTGGCGGTGACGATCGCGGGGTTGCTGCCGCCCATCTCGGCGAGCACCGGCCGGGCGTACGCGCCCTGACCCAGCTCGCGGACCAGCTGCCAGCCGACGGCGGCCGAGCCGGTGAAGGCGATCCCGTCGACGGCGGCGCCGGCCAGCTCGCGGCCGGTGTCCGCGCCGCCGTGCACGACGTTCAGCACGCCGGCGGGCAGCGCCGCGCCCAGGATCTCCCAGGCCAGCGCCGTGGAGCGCGGCGTCTTGTCCGACGGCTTGGCGACGACGGTGTTGCCGGTGACCAGCGCGGCCGCGGCCATGTTGACGGCCAGGGCGACGGGGAAGTTGAAGGGCGCGATGACGGCGAAGACGCCGAAGGGGCGCAGGACGTCGGTGTTGCGCTCGCCCGGTGCCGACCGCAGGGGGGTGACGAAGCCGTCGTTGCGCTCCATCTCGGCGCAGTAGTGCTCGACGAGGTCGGCGGCCTCCTGGGCCTCGGCCAGCGCCTCGAGCCGGGTCTTGCCGGTCTCGGCCGAGACGACGCCGGCGATCTCGGCGGCGCGGTCGGCGAAGCCGGTCTTCGCCTGCCGCAGGGCCGCGATGCGGTCCGCGGCGGGCGTCGTCCGCCAGTCCCGGGTCGCGGCGCGGGCGGCGGCCACGGCGTCGGCGACCACGGCGCCGTCGGCGGTGTGCGCGGTGGCGACCACGGTCCCGGGCGCGCAGGGGTCCTCGCGGGTGAACGTCGCGCCGCGCTCGTCGGGCCGCCCGGCGATGACGTGGGCGAGCACCTCGCTGCCCTTGCGGGCCTCGGCGAGGGCGGCCTCGAAGCGGGCGTCGAGGTCGGCGTCGCCGAGGTCGGTCGATCCGTAGTCGAGCTTGGTGGTCACCGGGACTCTCCTTGCGTGCGGGGGATCGGGCGGGGCGGTCAGGGGGCCTGGGTGGCGGCCGGCGCCGCCGGCGCCAGGCGGGCCGGGTCCCAGCCCGGGTCGGTGGCGGCGAAGGTCGGCTCGGGGACGCCGACGAGCGCCTCGGCGGCGACCCGGCCGATGGCGGGGGCGAGCTGGATGCCGTTGCCGCCGCCGCCGACGGCGCAGACGACGTCGGCGCGGGAGGGGTGGCGCCCGACGATCGGCCGGTGGTCGGGCGTCATCGGGTAGAGACCGGTCCAGCTGCGCCCGATCGCCGCGCCGTCGGTGTCGGCGAGTCGCTCGGTCAGCCGCTCGACGAGCTCCTCCAGGAAGGCGTCGTCGACCCGGCCGAGGGGCACGTCGGGCGAGACGGCGTCGGCGACCGCCTCCTCCACGTGCAGCCCCGCGATGAGCTGGTCGGCGCGCTCGGAGCGGAAGTAGACGCCGGCCCGTCCGGACCCGGGCACGTAGTCCATGACGAAGGGCAGCAGCGGGGTGAGCGGCTCGGCCAGCTCGATGGTCACCGCGCCGTGCAGCTGCGGGACCAGCGGCACCGGCGCCCCGAGCAGGTCGCCGACCGCGCCGGCCCACGGGCCCGCGGCGTTGACCACGACGTCGGCCTCGACCGTCCGGCGGGGGGTCCGCAGCGTCCACCCGCCCGACGATGCCTCGGCGCCGAGCAGCCGCTCGTTCGTCAGGACCCGCCCGCCCCGCTCCCGGACGAGCCGGGCGGCCAGCGTGCAGTACTCGTAGCCGTCGATGTGCCCGTCCGAGGGGCCGAAGAGCCCGCCGAGGAGGTCGTCGACCACCAGGTGCGGCCACCGCCGGGCGATCTCGGCCGGGGTCAGGACCTCGGCGTCGGGCACGCCGGCGGCGCGCTGCCGCTCGATGCTGCGCCCGTAGGCGTCGAGGTCCGCCGCGCTGCGGGCGGTGCGCAGGTAGCCGCCGCGGACGAAGGTCAGCCCGTGGTCGCGTTCCAGGCGGTCGTAGTGGCGACGGCCGTGCGCCCGGACCGCGATGTCGGCGGCCTCGACGTACTGGGTCTCGACCATGCCGACGGACAGCCCGGACGACCCGTCGCCGGGGTGGCCGGCGTCGAGGACGACGACGTCCCCGACGCCGAGGTCCTGCAGCTCCGTGGCGGTGGACAGCCCGCAGACCCCGGCGCCGATCACGGCGACACGGACATCACTCACGTCGAACTCCTCGGAGTCAGCAGGGCCTCAGCGGGGGAAACTCGTCCAGCGGCCGCGTGGGTGTCCGGCCTGCTGTCGCTGCGGGTGGACGTCGGACCGGGTCGTCGGCCGGAGGTCCACCTCGGCGTGCGGGTAAACATATAGCCCTGTCGGTTTGAGTCAACGGTCGTCGGCCGGGCGGTTACCGGATCGTGTTCTGCGGGGGTCCGACCGGTGCCCGACGCCGCGAGGGGGTGCACTGCACGCATGGGTCCAGGTGCTGAACACGACGTCCGGTACGGGGGCGTGACCGTCCTCGCCTCCCCGGAGGGCGGCCGCTATCCCTGCGGCAACTCGCTGCTGGTCTCCGGGTCCGAGGCCACCGTCCTCGTCGACCCGTCCCTCGAGGTCTCGCGCCGCGGGCGGGCCACGGGGGCGGTCGACCTGGTGGCGGTGAGCCACGGCCACGAGGACCACGTCTCCGGGCTGCACGTCTTCCCCGAGGTGCCCGCCCTGGTGCACCCGGCCGACGCCCCGGCGGTCCGGGACCCGGAGGTCCTCCTCTCGGGCTTCGGGATGGCCGGCCCGGAGGCGGCGGAGTTCCGCGCGACCCTGCGCGACACCTTCTCCCTCGTCGGCCACGCGGACGTCCGGCCCGTCGCGGACGGTGAGGTGATCGACCTCGGCGGCCGGTCGCTGACCGTCGTCCACCTCCCCGGGCACACCGCGGGCCACTGCGGCTTCCTCGTCGAGCCGGACGGCTTCCTCTTCACCGGCGACATCGACCTGACGTCCTTCGGCCCGTACTACGGCGACCTCGGCAGCGACCTGGACGCCTTCGAGGCCTCCCTGGCGCGGCTCCGGGACGTCGAGGCCCGCTGGTACGGCACCGCGCACCAGCGCGGGGTCGTCGAGGGCCGGACGGAGTTCCTCGCCCGGCTCGACGAGTTCGCCGCGGTGATCGGCCGCCGCGACGAGGCGCTCCTCGCGATGCTGGCCGAGCCGCTGACGGTGGCCGACGTCGTCGCCCGGCGGCTGGTGTACCGCCCCCACGTCCAGCTGCCCTTCGTGGCCGCCGTCGAGCGCCGGACGGCCGAGCTGCACCTCGAACGCCTGCGGCGGGCGGGACGGGTGCGTGAGGACGACGGTGTCTTCCGGGCCGTCTAGTCCCGCGTCCGACGACCGGTCCGGCCCGGCCGGGCCGACTAGGGTGGCCGCCGGGATCGGCGTCCGCGACGCCACGGGACCGGAGGTGACGTGCGCACCGATCTGCTGTCGACGCTGACGCGGCGGGTGCTGTTCGCGCCGCTGGCCGACCAGGGCCGGGCGGACGTCGTGGCGGTCCGGCTGCGCACCGCCATCACCCTCGGGGTGCTCGCCGAGGGCGAGCAGCTGCCGGCCGAGGCCGACCTCGCGGCACAGTTCAACATCTCCCCGGTGACCCTCCGGGAGGCCCTCACCCAGCTGCGGGACCAGGGGCTGGTCACCACCAAGCGCGGTCGCGGGGGCGGCACCGTCGTCACCGCCGGGCGGCCGGACCAGCTCCGTGCGGCGGCGGAGCAGGCCCGACCGCTGTCCGGTCTGGACCTGCGCGACCTGGCCGACTGGCGGCGCGCCGTCGCGGCGGAGTCCGCGGCGCTCGCCGCCCGCCGGGCCTCCGCCGAGAACGTCGCCCTGCTCGAGCGGGGCAGCGATCGGCTGTCCACCGCCGGCGACGAGGTGGAGGCACGCCGGGCCGACAGCCGCTTCCTCATCGAGCTGGCGGCGGCGGCGCAGTCGGTGCGGCTGAGCACGAGCATGATCGGTCTGCAGGTGGAGTACGCGCCGTTGCTGACCCTCGCGTACGTGGACACAGGTGTGAGGTCGACCGTGTCGCAGTTGTTCGAGGCCACCGTCCGCGCGGTCCGCGACGCGGAGCCCGACGTGGCCCGCGGGTGCGTCGTCCGGGCGGTCGACCACGTGGCCGGGCGGGTCGCGGAGCTGCGGACCCGCGGGTGGGCCGTCTGATGGCCGGCACGGCGCCGGCGTCCGCCGGCGGTGCGCTGCGGGACGCCGTTGCCGGTGTCGTCGAGCTGACCGCCCCGGTCTTCCGCGACCTGACCGGGCTCGGGGAGGCGGCCGCCCGGCGGCTCGACCTCGCCCGGCACCCGGTCTTCGGCGAACCGCGGGCCTGGGACGCCCTCGAGCCCGACGTGGGCGCGATGCTCCGGAACCGGGCGCTGGTCACCGGGGCCGGCCTGGCGGTCCGCCCGCCGACCGAGTCGGGGGCCGGGGTGCCCTCGATGGCCTGGTGGGTCATCCGGGACGGCGAGGTCCGCGTCAAGCAACACGTCCTCAACCCCAGGTCCGACTCCTTCTACGACGTCCCCCGGGCCCGCTGGTTCCGCGTGCCCTACGCCAGCGGGGCGCCCACGCTGCTCTCCCCGTACGTCGACAGCTGGGGCACCGACGACGTCACGATGACCGCGGCCGTGCCGCTCACCGTGGGCGGCGAGACGCTGGGCGTGGTGGCCGCCGACCTCGACGTCCGCGCCTTCCTCGACGCCGTCGAGCGACTGCTCGTGGCGGCGGGCGCCACCGCCCTGCTCGACGAGGAGGACCGGGTCATCACCGCGATCCACCCGCAGCTGGAGACCGGTACGCGGCTGGCCGCCACGGAGGTGGGCCCGGTCGCCGCGCGTGCCGCTGTCGCGGAGTTCGGCTGGTCCGTCGTCCGTCTCTGACCCCGCCGCGGGCGCTCGGGCCCGGGAGGCCCCCGCTGCCGGACCGCGGCGGAGGCCTCCCGGACGACCGGTCAGACGTGCCAGGCAGCGGCCGCCTCGTCGTGCACGAAGCCGGCGATGAGCTCCCGGGTGGCGGCCGTGAAGTGGCCGTAGCCGGCGAAGGCGTACGTCCGGTCCGCGTCCGCGGTGACCCAGGCGTCCGGCCCGCAGGAGAACCCGGCGTTCGTGCACGCGTCGCCGTCCACGACCTCGAACCCGTACTCGCCGGGGGAGGCCTCGACGTCGGCGAACAGGCCGGCCACGTCCACCAGCCGGACCCGGCGGTCCTCGGGGAGCGCGTCGGCCAGCGCCAGGTTGAAGGTGGTGGTGAGCGCCCCGGCCAGTGCGTTGCCCCCCGCCTGGATGCCGGGCCCCTCGGCGGTGATCCCGAGGTCGATCATGTTGAGCACCGCCACGCGCTTGGCCCCGGCGGCCAGCACGTCCGCGACCAGGTCCGCCTCGCGCCGGGCCACCGCCACGACCTCGTCGGTCGCCTGCTCGATCTCCTCGCCGGTGAGGTCGCCGACGACGAAGCGTGCGGCCTGCTCCTCGTCGCCGGCCAGGTGGGTGAGGATGTCGTTGCCGCCCGCCCAGACGGTGACGAGCTGGTGGCTGTCGAAGGAGCCGTGCTCGTCCAGGAACGCCTCCAGCTGGGCGGTCATGGGGCGGGGCGTGCCGTCCGGGTCGTCGGTGATCGGCGCGACGAAGGCCCCGCCCTCGGCGTAGTTCAGGCCGCCGACGGTCTCCTCGGAGAGGACCGCGCCGTCCTCGCCCTGCGTCACGAGGCGGTTGACCTCCTGGTCGGCCCCGTACCCGGCGGCGAGCAGCTGCGGCCAGGCCTCACCCGGCGTCGTCCCGAAGACGTAGCCGAAGGTGCCGGCGTCCGACCAGCTGTCCCCGAACGACACCACCTCCCGGACAGGGCCGGTCGGCTGGTCCCCCGGCCTGTTCCCCGGTGCCGCCGCCGCGGCGGAGGAGGCGCAGACGGTCGGGACCAGGACGGCGGCGAGCACGGCCGCGCGGGCGGAACGACGGGCGGTGGGCATGGGTGACCTCCGGACGAGCGCTGGGTGGGGCAGTGAACCTATAGCGCTGTCGTTTTTATGGTCAACGCGTCGCCGGGACGTCGCCGACGGGTGTCCGGACGGGGCGGCGGTGCCCGTCGCCGGTCGGGTCCCGGCCGTGCCTCGGGGTCGTCCGACCGGGTCGGCAGGACGGCCACACCCCGCCGACGCGCCGCGTGTCGTCCCGTCGCCCGGCCGCCCGGTGGTCGCCGGACCGGGTGACCGCGACGGCGACGACGAACGGCAGCGCGGCGACCACCGAGCCGGTCGGGACGTCCCGCAGCGTGTGGGCGGCGAGGATGCCCAGGACGCCCAGCGGCACGTGCCGGCGCAGGGCGGCGACGACGGCGCTGTCGCGCACGGGCGCCAGCACCGCGAACGGTGCGGCGTGCAGCGTCCAGGTCACCGCGGCGGACGGGCGACGACGGCGGCGACGTAGCCGGGCTCAGCCACGCAGGGCCCCGCTCCGGGGTCGGCGGCCGGTGGTGCGGCGCGCCGGCGGCCGGCGCCGTGGCGCAGGAGCAGCAGTGCGGTGGAGCCGGCGTAGGCGGCCGGCAGCGCCTGCCCGGGGAGCAGGACCACCGCGCCCAGCGCGCAGGCCGGGGCGTGGCACACCCCGCACCCGGTCCGGCAGAGTCGCGGCACCGTCACCCCCGGAGGAGGACACCCGTGACCAGCGCCCCGGTGCCGCTGTGGCAGGACGAGCCGTACCGCCCGCGGTCCCCGCTGGAGGGGGAGGCGCGGGCGGACGTGTGCGTGGTCGGCGCGGGCGTCGGCGGGCTGGCGACCGCCCGGCGGCTGCTCGACGCCGGCCTCTCGGTGGTCGTGCTCGACCGGCACGAGGTGGCGTCGGGCGCCAGCGGCCGCAACGGCGGCTTCTTCATCGCCGGTGCCGCGCCGATGTACCACGAGACCCGTGAGCTCTGGGGGCGCGAGCGGGCGGTCGCCGTCCACGCGGCGACGCTGGCCGCCCAGCGGGAGGTGCTCGAGGTGGCCGAGGCCGTCGGCGCCCGCGCGCACTTCCGCGTCGACGGGCTGCTCCGGCTCGCCGTCGACGCGGCCGAGGCCGACGACGTCCGGGCCAACGCGGCCGCGCTCGCCGAGGACGGCTTCCCCGGGCAGGTCGTGGCGGGCGACGACCTCCCCGGCCCGCTCGCCCGGCCGGAGCGCGCCGGGCTGCTCTCCCCGCACGACGGGTCGGTGCACCCGGTCCGCTGGCTGCGGGCGCTGGCCGCCGCCCTGGAGGCGCGCGGGGTGCGGGTCTTCGAGCGCTCGGCGGTGGTCGCGCCGCCGGCCGCCGACGGGGACGGCGTCGTCGTGCGGACGGCGGCCGGGACGGTGCGCTGCGACCGGGCGGTCGTGGCCGTCGACGGCGACCTCGCGGCGCTGGTGCCCACGGCGGCGGCCGTGCGCCCGCGGCGGCTCAACATGCTCGCCACGGCACCGCTCGGGGAGACGGTCCTCCCGTTCCCCGTGTACGCCCGCTACGGCCACGAGTACGTGCACCAGACCGCGGACGGCCGGATCGCCCTCGGCGGCTTCTCCGACCTCGACGGGGACGCCAGCTGGACCGACCGCGCCGAGGTCTCCGGGCCGGTGCAGGCGCGGCTGGACCGGTGGCTGCGCGAGGAGCTCCGGGTCGGCGCGCCGGTGACGCACCGGTGGGCCGGCGTCGTGGGCTTCGCCGCGGATCCCCTGCCCCGGTGCGGGCCGGTGCCCGGCACCGGCGGGCGGGTGCTCGCGCTGGGCGGCTACAACGGCACCGGCCACGTGCAGGCGTGGGTCGCCTCCCGCGTGGTGGCGGACCTGGTCGTCAGCGGCACGAGCGCCTCGGCCGGGCTCTACGCCCCCGTCGACGCCTGAGCGCCGAGCAGCCGCCGGTGGACGACGGCGCCGGGGCCGAGCGCGAGCAGGGCGTCGGTGAGCGCGTCGGCCGCGGCGTGCGCGTCGTCGTCGGTCATCGGGTCCAGGACGTCCAGGACGAACAGCGCGCTGGTGGTGCCGGTCGTGATCCGGGTGCGCACGCCCTGCCGCCAGTTCCAGCGGCGGCAGGTGACCCCGGCGTCGTCGCGCCACACGACCTCGCCCGGCTCCGGGTGCTCGACCACCGTCTCCCCGCCCGCGGTGGTGTCGAACGGCTCGCTGCCGTCGGCGCGCACCAGCCGCGGCGGGCCGGCGTAGGCGGTGCGGTCCTCCCCGCCGAGCGGCAGCAGGTGGGCGACGGAGACGGCGTTGTAGACGTCGGTGATCCGGTCGACGCGGGGCAGACCGTCGGGGTCGAGGCGGCGCAGCAGCGCCTCGACGCTGGGCCGGGTGCGCTGCGGCTTGGCGCCGAAGGCCCGGTACGCCTCGCGCCAGGCGGCCGGGTGCGGCAGCTCCTCGGGCCTGCGCCCGTCCAGCCGCTCCCGCGCGGTGGCCTCGGCGGCGGCGAGGACGCGCTCGCTCACGTCGTCGCTGGGGCCGCCCTGCAGCCCGTCGGCGGTCAGCAGCAGCGCCCGGTAGTCCGGGCGCAGGGCGAGCACGGCGTCGTCGACGGCGGCCGCGGCCAGCCACTCCTGCGGGTGGGTCATCTGCGTCCTCCGGTGACGTCGGGCTGGAACACGGTCAGGGTGAAGCGGGCGGGGCCGGCCGCGTCGGCGGGGGCGGCGTAGCCGTGGGGGACGTCGCCGGCGAAGGCCGCGGAGTCCCCGCTCCCCAGCCGCTCGGTGCGGTCCCCGACGCGGAGGTCGACCCCGCCCTCGAGCACCAGCAGCAGCTCCCGGGTGCCGGCGCTGTGCGGCTCGCTGGTGTGCTCCTCGCCCGGGTGCAGGGTCCAGTCCCACAGCTCGACGACGTCGGGTGGCTCGGTGCCGGCGACCAGCAGCGCCCGCCCGCCGCGCGCGCCGCGCCACAGCACCGGTGCCGCCCCGGCCGCGGTGACGGTCAGCGCGCGGGGGCGCTCGACGTCGACCAGCACGGGCAGGCCGACGCCGAGGGCGTCGCTGATCCGCAGCAGGGTGGCGATGCTCGGGTTGCCCTCGCCGTGCTCGATGGTGATCACCATCCGGCGGCTGACGCCGGAGCGGTCGGCCAGCTCGTCGAGGGTCCAGCCGCGGGCGGTGCGGTGCTGCCGGACGCGCTGCCCGATCAGCTCGTTGACCCCGGGCGCTTGCGTCATACCCGCTCACTCCTCGTACGCTGCTCTCGATAGTGCAACATACTGCATCAGAGGAGGCGGTGTCCGTGGAGCTGCGGGCGGAGACCCAGCTGGCGGTCCTGGGCCGGGGGAGCGGGGCGCCGGGGCAGCCGCTCAACGTCCCGATCGTGCCGGCGTCGAACTTCCGCGCCGCCCCGGCCGGGACGGCGGGGCGGGAGTACTCCCGCGACGACGGCACGCCCGGCTGGGAGGCGTTCGAGGAGCTGATCGGTGACCTCGAGGGCGGCTCCGCGGTGGCCTTCTCCTCCGGGATGGCGGCGATCGCCGCGGTCCTCGAGCTGCTGCCGGTGGGGGCGCGGGTGGTGGTGCCGCGGGACAGCTACACCGGCCTGCGCGCGCTGCTCGCGGACGGCGCGGCGGCCGGCGGGCGCTGGGCGGTGCGCACGGTCGACGCGGCCGACGCCGGCGCGCTCGCCGCCGCGGCCGGCGACGCGGACCTCGTCTGGGTGGAGACGCCGAGCAACCCGCTGCTCCAGGTCGTCGACGTCGCCGCGGTCGCCGCCGCGAGCGGGGCGCTCGTCGCCGTGGACAACACCTTCGCCACCCCGCTGCTGCAGAACCCGCTGCGGCTCGGCGCCGACTTCGCCGTCCACAGCGCGACCAAGGCGATCGGCGGGCACTCCGACCTGCTGCTCGGCGCGGTGGTGTGCCGCCGCCCGGAGGACCGGGCGCGGCTGGCCCGCCGGCGCGAGGTCGCCGGGGCCACGCCGGGCGCGCTGGAGTCATTCCTCGCGCTGCGCGGTGCCCGCACCCTCGCCGTCCGGCTGCGCCAGGCGCAGGAGTCCGCGGGCGAGCTCGCCCGCCGGCTGGCCGCCCACCCCGCGGTGGAGGGGGTGCGCTACCCCGGCCTGCCCGGCGACCCGCACGCCGCCCTCGCCGCCCGGCAGATGCGCGGGCCGGGCCCGGTGCTCGCCTTCGAGGTCGCCGACGCCGCCACCGCGGACGCCGTGTGCGCGCACGTGCGGGTCGTCGCGTCCGCCACCAGCCTCGGCGGGGTGGAGTCCACCGTCGAGCGGCGGGCGAAGCTGCCCGGGCAGGAGCACGTGCCGGCCGGGCTGGTGCGCCTCAGCGTCGGGATCGAGCACGTCGAGGACCTGTGGGCCGACCTCGCCGCCGCGCTGGAGGCCGCCGGGTAGGTCCCGGGTACCGCCCGGCGAGGTGGGTACGGGCGAGGCGGACCCGGACCGCGACCGGGCACCATGACCGCACCGCGGATCCGGAACGGATCCGGCCGAGGAGTGGAGGGATCCCCGTGGCCGACAGCCTCCCGCCGGTGGTCGAGCGCATCCACGAGGAGGTGCTGCGCCGCAACCCCGCGGAGCCGGAGTTCCACCAGGCGGTCCGCGAGGTGCTCGAGTCGCTCGCCGTGGTGCTCAGCCGGCACGGCGAGTACACCGAGATGAAGACCGTCGAGCGCATCTGCGAGCCCGAGCGGCAGGTCATCTTCCGGGTGCCCTGGCAGGACGACTCGGGCGAGGTGCAGATCAACCGGGGGTTCCGCGTCGAGTTCAACTCGGCCCTGGGTCCCTACAAGGGCGGGCTGCGCTTCCACCCGTCGGTCAACCTCGGGATCGTCAAGTTCCTGGGCTTCGAGCAGGTGTTCAAGAACGCGCTCACCGGCATGCCCATCGGCGGCGGCAAGGGCGGCTCGGACTTCGACCCCAAGGGCCGGTCGGACGCCGAGGTCATGCGCTTCTGCCAGTCGTTCATGACGGAGCTCTACCGGCACCTCGGCGAGTACACCGACGTGCCCGCCGGGGACATCGGCGTGGGCTCCCGGGAGATCGGCTACCTGTTCGGCCAGTACAAGCGGATCACCAACCGCTACGAGTCCGGGGTCATCACCGGCAAGGGCCTGGGCTGGGGCGGCGCGCTGGTCCGCACCGAGGCCACCGGCTACGGGGCGGCCTTCTTCGCCGAGGCGATGATGGAGACGGCCGGGGAGTCGTTCGACGGCCGGCGCGTCACCGTCAGCGGGTCGGGCAACGTCGCCGTCTACGCGATCGAGAAGGTGCACCAGCTCGGGGGCACCGTCGTCGCCTGCTCGGACTCCAGCGGCTACGTCGTCGACGAGAAGGGCATCGACCTCGAGGTCCTCAAGCAGGTCAAGGAGGTCGAGCGGGCCCGGATCGGCGAGTACGCCGAGCGGGTCGGCTCGGCGTCGTTCGTGGCCGGCGGCAGCGTCTGGGACGTGCCCTGCGACGTCGCGATCCCCAGCGCGACGCAGAACGAGCTCGACGGCGACGCCGCCGCCGTCCTCGCCCGCAGCGGCTGCCGCTACGTCGTCGAGGGGGCCAACATGCCGGCCACGCCCGACGCGGTCCGGGTGTTCCGCGAGGCCGGGGTCGCGTTCGCGCCCGGCAAGGCCGCCAACGCCGGGGGAGTGGCCACCTCCGCGCTGGAGATGCAGCAGAACGCCTCGCGCGACCGCTGGACCTTCGAGCACACCGAGGCCCGGCTGGAGGAGATCATGCGCGGCATCCACGAGCGGTGCCACGCCACCGCCGAGGAGTACGGCTCCCCGGGCGACCTGGTCCTCGGCGCGAACGTGGCCGGCTTCCTGCAGGTGGCCGAGGCCGTCCACGCGCACGGCCTGGTCTGAGGCGGCGCGGGAGGGTGACGGCCCGGTCTCCGTTGCCCCCCGGTACCGGCCGGGTCTAGCGTCCGCGGACGTCAGCACGGGGGACCCGTCCCACCCCTCGGGAGCCGGCCATGCTGGACGACAGCCGCGTCGCGGCGAACATCCCGGCGAGCGACATCGACCGGGCGCGCGCCTTCTACGCCGACAAGCTGGGCCTCACCCCGGTGCGCGAGCTCATGGGTGAGGTCCTGGAGTACGAGACCGCCGGGGGGACCCGCTTCGGCGTCTACCGGACCGACTACGCCGGGCAGGCCGGGCACACCATCGCCCAGTTCCACGTCGACGACGTCGAGGCCCAGGTGAAGGAGCTCAAGTCCCGCGGGGTCGCCTTCGAGACGTACGAGGACATGCCCGGCGTCGAGTGGAGCGGGGAGATCGCCTCGATCCCCGGCATGGGCCGCGCCGCCTGGTTCAAGGACAGCGAGGGCAACGTCCTGTGCATCGACCAGGAGGACGGCCGCGCCTGACGCGGGTCACCCCGGGATCGGGACGGCGGTGCCGCTCACCTCGATGCCGCCGCTCCCGGCCGGCACGTGCACCGACAGCGTGCTCGGCCGCCCCATGTCCGCGCCCTGCAGCACGGTGAGCCGGGCGGGCACCGCCACGTGCCCGCCCTCCCGCAGGTACCCGCCGAGCGCCGCCGCGGCCGCGCCGGTGGCCGGGTCCTCGACGACGCCGCCGGGCGGGAACGGGTTGCGCGCGGAGAAGGTGGTCGCGTCCTGGCGCCACACCAGCGCGACCGTCGTCCAGCCGCGGTCGGCCATCAGCCGGCCGAGCCCGGGCACGTCGTAGTCGAGGACGGCCAGCCGCTCGCGGGAGGCGAGGGCCAGCACCGGGTGCCACGCGCCGGCGTAGGCCACCCGCGGCGGCAGGGCGGGGTCGAGGTCGCCCGGGGGCAGCCGCAGCAGCGCCAGCAGGTCGCGCAGGTCGCCGTCGGTCAGCGGCGCGGTCCGCGGCGGGACGCTGGTGAGCGTCGCCGTCCAGGCGCCGTCGGCGCCGCGCCCGGTCCGCACCGGCACCTCGCCGGCCGCGGTGCGCAGGTGCAGCGTCCCCGCGCCGGCGCGCTCGGCGTGCGCGACGGCGGTGGCGATCGTGGCGTGGCCGCAGAAGCTCACCTCGGCGAGCGGGCTGAAGTACCGGGCGTCCAGGCCGTCGGCGCGGGGGAGCAGGAACGCCGTCTCGGAGAACCCGACGTCGGCGGCGATCGCCAGCATCTCGTCGTCGGTCAGGCCGGTCGCGTCCAGCACGACCCCGGCGGGGTTGCCGCCGGACGGGTCGTCGCTGAACGCGACGTACCGCAGGACCTCGGGACGGTTCACCGGGCTCGTGTCCACCACCCCGCCATGACACCGCACGGCCCGCCTCCCCGGGAGGGGAGACGGGCCGTGGACGTCGTGGATCAGCGCGGGTCGCCGGCCAGCGCCGGCTCGCGCGCGGGCCCGGGGTGCCGCTCCAGCGCGGCGCCCTCGACGTCGAGCACCGGCAGCCAGCGCAGCCAGCGGGGCAGCCACCAGGCGGCCTTCCCGAGCAGCGCCAGCGCGGCGGGCACCAGCACCATCCGGACGACGAACGCGTCGACCAGGATCCCGATGGCCAGCGCGAAGGCGATCGACTTGATCGTCGCCTCGCCGGCCGGGACGAACCCGGCGAACACGCTGAACATGATCAGCGCCGCGGCGACGACGACCGGCGCGGCCTGCCGGAACCCGGTGCGGATCGCCTCCAGCGGCGGGGTGCCGTGGCTGTGCGCCTCGTGCATCCGCGACACCAGGAACACCTGGTAGTCCATCGCCAGGCCGAACAGGATGCCGATGACCAGGATCGGCGTGAGGCTCAGCAGCGGGCCGGTGGTGTCCAGGTTGACCACGTCGGCCAGCCAGCCCCACTGGAACACCGCCACGGTCGCGCCGAGCGAGGCGCCGATGGTCAGCAGGAAGCCCAGGACGCCGACCAGCGGCACCAGCAGCGACCGGAAGACCAGCACGAGCAGCACCAGCGCCAGCCCGACGACGAGCAGCAGGTACTTCGGCAGCGCCTCGTCCAGGCTCTGCGCGACGTCGACGCTGACCGCCGTCGCGCCGGTGACGTGGGCGTCGACGCCGTCGAGGTCGGCCAGCTGCGCGCGCAGGTCGGCGACGAGCTGCTCGGTGGCCGGCGTGATCGGGCCCGACCCGGGGACCACGGTGAGCAGCGCGGCGGTGTCGTCGGCGTTGGGCACCGGCGGCGCGACCAGCGCGACGTCGTCGAGGCCGCTGACCGCGCCCGCGGCCTGCCCCGCGGCCTCCGCGGCCCGCTCGCCCTCGAACAGGACGGTGATCGGGCCGTTGAAGCCCTCGCCGAAGCCCTCGGCCAGCAGCGCGTCGGCGCGGGCGGCGGAGGTCCCCTCGGCCGGCGTCTGGATGAGCGTGGTCTGCATGGACGCGACCGGGATCGCGATCACGCCGAGGCCCACGATCGCGAGCAGCAGGGAGGCCGTGCGGAACCGGGTGACGGTGCCGACCCAGCCGCCGAGGAAGCCCCGCCCGCGGGCCGGCACGGTGGTCCCGGCGGTCGCCGCGGCGCGGCTCCTGCGCGGCAGCACCCGGTGCCCGAGCAGGGCGAGCACCGCCGGCACCAGCGTGAGCGCCACCAGCACGGCGACGACGATCGTCGCGGCCGCGGCCAGACCCATCTGGGTCAGGAACGGGATGCCGGCGACGAACAGCCCGGCCAGCGCGATGACGACGGTGAGCCCGGCGGTGACCACCGCGGAGCCGGCGGTGCCGACGGCCAGCCCGATGGACCGGTGGACGTCGGCGCCCCGCAGCAGCTCCTGCCGGTGCCGGGTGACGATGAACAGCGTGTAGTCGATGCCGACGGCCAGGCCGAGCATCGCGGCGAGGATCGGCGTGGTCGAGGACAGGTCGACGAAGCCGGTGGCGATGGTGATGCCCAGGACGCCGACGCCCACGCCGACGAGCGCCGTCAGCAGGTTCATGCCGGCCACGGCGAGCGCGCCGTAGGTGACGGCCAGGACGACCAGCGCGACGACGACGCCGAGGACCTCGGCCGGGCCGCCGACGGCCGGCACCTCCTCCAGCGCCTGGCCGGTGACCTCGACGGTCAGCCCGGTGTCGCGGGCGTCGGCGACGGCGTCGCGCAGCGCGTCCTGCTCCTCGGGGGTGACCCCGCCGGCCTCGGCGTCGTAGGTGACGGTGCTGTAGCCGACCGTCTGCTGCGGGTTGACCGCCGGCGCGGCCGGGTCCAGCGGATCGGTCGCGGACACGACGCCGGGCAGCTGCCCCAGCGTGCCTGCCAGCCCGGTGACCGCGGCGGCGTTCTCCGGCGTGGTCAGCGTGGCGCCCTCGGGCGCGGCGACGACGACCCGCGCGGACACGCCGCCGGCCCCCGCGCCGAACTCCTCGCCGATCCGCTCCAGCGCGGTCGTGGACTCCTGGCCGGGGATCGAGAAGCTGGTCGACGTCGGCCCGGAGAGGGTGACCGCGCCGACGCCGCCGGCCACGAGGACCAGCAGCCACACGGCGAGGACGGCGAACCGGTGCCGCGCGGAGGAGGTCCCGAGACGGGACAACAGGACTGCCATGGACGATCAGGCCTCCGCCTGGGTGGGGTGGGAAGGGGTCGCGCGCGGACGGCGGTGGCCGAGCGCGTCGAAGCAGGTCGCGACGACGTACGGCCGCCACGCCGGGGTCAGGTCCGCCTGGCGGGCGGCCAGGGTGAGGACGGCGAGCGCGCCGAGGGCACCGACGACCCGGACGCACCGCTCGGGCTCGGCGGTCTCCGGGTCGACGCCGAAGGCGGCCAGCGCCATCGCGCCGGCCCCCTCGGTGAGGGCCCCCTCGGTGCCGGGCTCGCCCTGCGTGGCCGGCGCCAGGAGCAGCGCGACGACGCCGGGGTGGGCCAGGGCGACGTCGACGAGCACCTCGACGGCGCGGCGGTCCCGCGCCGGGCCCAGCGGCAGGTGTGCCACCTGGTCGAGCACCCGCTCGCCGAGCGTCTCCGCCTGCGCGAGCACGGCCTCGTGCAACGCGTCCTTGCTGGGGTAGTGGTGCAGCAGTCCGGCCTTGGACAGGCCCACGGCGTCGGCGACGTCCTGGACCGACGTCTTGGCGTAGCCGCGCCGGGCGAAGAGGGCGGCGGCGCGGTCGAGGATCCCCTCGTCGATCTGCTGCCGGAACGGGCGGGCCACGGTCCCAGGCTACGGCCGACCGACCGATCCGGTCGGCTGACCGCCCGATCCGGTCGGCGTGGGGTCGCTCACAGCGTCCCGCTGGGCGGGAGTCGCTCCCGGGTCTCCGCGCGCCCCGGGCGAGGATGACGTCATGACGACACGCAGGAGGGTCGGCCCGGCGGACGCGCGCTCGTGGCTCCTCGTCAACGGCGCCCGCCCGGAACTGTTCGCGGAGCGGTACGCCTCGCGCGCGGACCAGGTGGTGCTCGACATCGAGGACGCCGTCGACCCGGCCCGCAAGGACGAGGCCCGCGCCGGCGTCGTGGACTGGCTGCGGGACGGCGACCGGTCGACCTGGGTGCGGATCAACGACCACTCGACGCCGTTCTGGGAGGACGACGTCGCCGCCCTGGCCGGCCTGCCCGGGCTCGCCGGCGTGATGCTGGCCAAGACCGAGGCCGGCGAGCACGTCACCGAGACCTTCGACCGGCTGGGCGGCTCGACGCCGGTGCTCGCGCTGGTGGAGTCGGCGCTGGGCATCGAGGAGGCGGTGACCATCGCCCGCGCCCGCGGCGCCTTCCGGCTCGCCTTCGGCAGCGGCGACTACCGCCGCGACACCGGCACCAGCGCCGACGAGCTGGCGATGGCCTACCCGCGTTCCCGGCTGGTCGTGGCCAGCCGGATCGGGGGCCTGCCCGGCCCGATCGACGGCCCCACGGTGAGCACCAGCCACCCGGTGCTGCGCGAGCAGTCGGCGGTCACCGTGACCCTCGGCCTCACCGGCAAGCTGTGCCTGGACCCCGAGCAGGCGCCGGTGATCAACGAGGTGATCAGCCCCGCGCCGTCCGACGTCGCCTGGGCGCTGGACTTCCTCGCCGACTTCGAGGCCCGCGGCCAGGTCATCCGCGACGGCAGCGACCTGCCCCGACTCGGCCGGGCGCGCAAGATCCAGCGGCTGGCCGAGACGTTCGGGGTCCGGCCCGCCTGATCGGGCTCCGCGGCGGCCGGGTCGTGGTGCGGGGGGCCGCCAGGGCCCAGGATGGGGCTCCGTCCCGTTCTGAGCAGGAGGTCCCATGACCCGGCAGCTGCCCCGCTCGGCCTCGGTCGTCGTCGTCGGCGGCGGGGTCGTCGGGCTGGCCACGGCGTACGAGCTCGCCCTGGCCGGGGTCCAGGACGTCGTCCTGCTCGAGCGGGACGCCCTCGGGTCGGGCTCGACGTGCCGGGCCGCCGGGGGAGTCCGGGCGATGTTCTCCGACCCGGTGAACGTCGCCCTCGGCGCCCGCAGCCTGGAGACCTTCCGCGACTTCCCGGCCCGCTTCGGGCAGGAGATCGACTTCGCCCCGGTCGGCTACCTGTTCCTGCTCGACGACGCCGCGGCCGTCGCGGACTTCGAGGCGGCGGTGGCGCTGCAGAACGACCTCGGCGTGCCCAGCCGGATGGTCGACGTCGCCGAGGCGGTGCGGCTGTCCCCGATGGTCGACCCGGACGGGCTGCTGGCCGCCGCGTGGTCGCCCACCGACGGGCACTGCACGCCCGAGTCGGTCGTGCTCGGCTACGCCTCCGCCGCGCGGCGGGCCGGGGTCACCGTGCTGCCGCACTGCCCGGCGACCGGCATCGACGTCCGCGACGGGCGCGTCGCCGCCGTCGAGACCGCGGCGGGCACGATCGGGACCGGGGCCGTGGTCTGCGCGGCCGGCCCGTGGTCGGCGCAGGTCGGCGCGTGGGCCGGCGTCGACCTGCCGGTGAGCCCGCTGCGCCGGCAGATCCTGGTCACCGAGCCGGTGCCCGGCCTGGACCCGCACACGCCGTTCACCATCGACTTCGGCACCTCGTTCTACTTCCACCGGGAGGGCGAGGGCCTGCTCCTGGGCATGTCCGACCCCGACGAGACCCCCGGCTTCCGGCTCACCCGCTCCGACGCCTGGCTGCCCCGGCTCGGCGCGGCGATCGAGCGGCGGGCGCCCGCGCTGGCCGGCGTCGGCGTCGCCGGCGGGTGGGCGGGCCTGTACGAGATGACGCCGGACCACAACGCCCTCATCGGCCGCGCCGCCGACGTCGAGGGGTTCCTGTACGCCACCGGCTTCTCCGGCCACGGGTTCCTCATGGGACCGGCGGTCGGGGAGGTGGTGCGTGACCTGTACGTCGGCACGCAGCCGTTCGTCGACGTCTCCGGGCTGGACGTCCGCCGGTTCGCCGGCGCCGGCGTCCGCCCCGAACTGAACATCGTGTGAGGACCCCTCTGCCCCCACCGCTCGATGAAGGACCCCGTCCCCCTCACCGCTCGCAAGCTCGCGGCGAGCCTCTGGACGGGGCCGCCGGCGGGAGACTGCACGATGGCAACCACACCCACCCTGAGGAGTGCCCTGTGACCACCCTGCCCACCGCCGAGGACCTCGCGCGCCTGGCGGCCGACGCCGCCGGCCGCTGCGGCGTCGACCTCGACGCGATTGCGGGCGACTTCCCGGTGACCTCCCCGGTGAACGGGCAGCGGGTCGCCTCGCTGCGCCGGGACACCGCCGCCGACGTCGCGACCGCCGTCGGGCGCGCGGACGAGGCGTTCCGCACCTGGCGGACGGTCCCGGCGCCGGTGCGCGGCGCGCTGGTCCGCCGGTTCGGCGAGCTGCTGCGCGAGCACAAGGCCGACCTCGCCACGCTGGTCAGCGTCGAGGTCGGGAAGATCACCTCCGAGGCGGCCGGTGAGGTCCAGGAGATGATCGACATCTGCGAGTTCGCCGTCGGCCTCTCGCGGCAGCTCCACGGCCGCACGATCAGCTCCGAGCGCCCCGGCCACCGGCTCATGGAGACCTGGCACCCGCTCGGCGTCGTCGGCGTCATCAGCGCGTTCAACTTCCCCGTCGCCGTCTGGTCGTGGAACACCGCGCTCGCACTGGTCTGCGGCGACCCCGTCGTCTGGAAGCCCTCGGAGCTCGCGCCGCTGTCCGCGCTCGCCTCCGCCGCCCTGCTGGACCGGGCGATCGCGGAGACCGGCGCGCCGGAGGGGCTGAGCCAGGTCGTGCTCGGCGGCGCCGACGTCGGCGAGGCGCTGGTCGAGTCGCCCGGGGTGGCGCTGCTGTCGGCGACCGGGTCGACGCGGATGGGCCGGCTCGTGGGGCCGCGGGTGGCCGACCGCTTCGGCCGGTCGCTGCTCGAGCTCGGCGGCAACAACGCCGCGATCGTCACGCCGTCGGCCGACCTCGACCTCGCCACCCGCGGCATCGTCTTCTCCGCCGCCGGCACCGCCGGGCAGCGCTGCACCACGATGCGCCGGCTCATCGCGCACGTCGACGTCGTCGACGCCCTCACCGAGCGGGTCGCGGCCGCCTACCGCCGGCTGCCGATCGGCTCGCCGCTGGAGCCGGGCACGCTGGTCGGGCCGCTGATCCACGACGCCGCGTTCAAGGCCATGCAGGACGCGCTCGAGGCCGCCCGCCAGCAGGGCGGGGAGGTGCTGGCCGGCGGGGGACGGCGCCTGGCCGACGAGGCGCCGGACGCCTACTACGCCGAGCCCGCGCTGGTCCGGATGCCCGGACAGACCGACATCGTCCGGCAGGAGACGTTCGCGCCGATCCTCTACGTGCTGCCCTACCGCACGCTGGAGGAGGCGGTGGCGCTCAACAACGACGTCCCGCAGGGGCTGTCGTCGAGCATCTTCACCTCCGACCAGGCCGAGGCCGAGCGCTTCCTCGCCGCCGACGGCTCCGACTGCGGCATCGCCAACGTCAACATCGGCACCTCGGGGGCGGAGATCGGCGGCGCGTTCGGCGGGGAGAAGCACACCGGGGGCGGCCGCGAGTCCGGCTCGGACGCGTGGAAGGGCTACATGCGCCGGGCCACCAACACGATCAACTTCTCCGGTGAGCTGCCGCTCGCGCAGGGGGTGGAGTTCCCCATCTGACGGCGGCGGGGGAGCCCGGGCCGGTCGCCCGGGTCACCCCTCGCCCGCGTGCAGGGCCAGCACCCGCCGGCCGAGGGCGTCGAGCGTCAGGGGCGTCCCGTCGACCGCCACCCGGGTGCGGGTCCGCTCGTGCGGTCCGCGACCGGCCAGCCGCACGGCGAGCAGGGCGGCGAGCGCGGGCACCCGGTCGCGGGGGACCGCGGCGGGGACCCCGGGGAGCCGCGCGGCCGGGCCTCGCCACCCCGCGCGCGTGGCGCTCACGAGGCCGGCGACCCGGACGGAGCGGCGGAGGGGGTCGGCCAGGAGCAGGTCCAGCACCTCCTCCGGCCGCTCCCGGGCGGTCAGCACCACGGGTGCGCCGGCCCCGGTCACCCGGTGCGGCCAGGCCACGTCGCGGGTGTCCACCGCGCCGGGGACCGCGGCACCGTGCACCAGCGTCACCGGACGGCGCCCGCCCACCGGCACGTGGGCGCCGGCCGCGGGCGGCAGGTCGACCTCGGCGCCCGGATCGGCCGCGGCGGCCTCCACCAGCCGGGTGAGCGTGCCGGCCACGGTGGTCCCGCCGGTGGGACGGGCGACCGTCCACCCGCCGGGCACCGCCCGCACGCGGACGCCGCGGGGAGCGGCGGCCCCGACCACCGCGGCCGCCGCCGACCGCGCCGCGGGGGAGCCGAGGACGGGGGAGGCCCAGTCCTCGGCCGGGCCGGGGCCGCACGCACCGCACACCCGGGGACCTCCGTTCGGCCGGCGGGCGCTCGGCGCCCGCCGGCGGCAGCTGGGGGGAGCCGGCCGTCAGTCCCGGCGGGGACGGCGCGCCGCGAAGTCGTCGGCGATCTGGTCGAAGGTCGTCCAGCGGACGCCCTCGTGGGCGTTGACGCGCTCGATGAGCCGCTCGAGCATGAGGAGCACCTGCGGCCGGCCGGACACGTCGGGGTGCACGGTGAAGGTGACCACCGCGTAGTCCATCTCCCGGTGGACCCAGTCGAACTGGTCCTGCCACATCTCGCCGAGGTGGCGGGGGCTGACGAAGCCGTGGCTGTTGGGGCTGGCCTTGATGAACATCATCGGCGGCAGGTCGTCGAGGTACCAGTTCGCCGGGATCTCGATCAGGTCGGTCTCCCGGCCCCGGACCAGCGGCTTCATCCAGGTGTCGGCCGGCCGGGAGTAGTCGATCTTCGTCCAGCTGTCGCCGACCCGGACGTAGTAGGGCTCGAAGTCCCGGTGCATGAGCGAGTGGTCGTACTTGATGCCGCGCTCGAGCAGCAGCTCGTTGGTGACGGGGGAGAACTCCCACCACGGGGCGACGTAGCCGGTGGGACGGCGGCCGGCGCGCTCCTCGATCAGCTCGATGCAGCGGTCGAGCACCGCGGACTCCTGCTCGCGGCTCATGGCGATGGGGTTCTCGTGGCTGTAGCCGTGGACGCCGATCTCGTGCCCGGCCGCCACGCAGGCGTCGAACTGCTCCGGGAACGTCTCGATGGAGTGGCCCGGCCAGAACCACGTGCTCGGCATCCCGTTGCGGCGGAAGAGCTCGAGCATGCGAGGGACGCCGACCTCGCCGGCGAAGACGCCGCGCGAGATGTCGTCCGGCGAGTCCTCTCCGCCGTAGGACCCCAGCCAGCCGCCCACCGCGTCGACGTCGACGCCGAAGGCGCAGAGGATCTCCTTGGGCATGCACCTCTCCTCTCGGGTTCCCCGGACCGCGACCTGCGGCCGGGGTCGTTCCTGCCGGCCGGTGCCGGTCAGCCGGCGGTCCGGGCCCGCCACCCGGCGCGGACGGCGTCCGGGTCCCGGTCCAGCCCCAGCAGGACGGCCAGCAGCACCCGCGCCTGGGAGGGCCGCAGCAGGCCGGCGGGGAGGGCGCCGGCGGCGAGCAGGTCGGTGCCTCCGCCGTTCCCGTAGAGGGCGGCGACCGGGCCGGCCGCCACCCGCGTCGAGGTGACGACGACGACGCCGGCGTCGGTGAGCTCGCGGACGGCCCGGCAGACGACGGGGTTGGCGTTGCCGGCGCCCGTCGCCTCCAGGACGATCCCGCGGGCGCCGGCCGCCGCGAACGCGTGCAGCGCGGTGGCGTCGGCGTCGGGGTGGCAGGCGACGACGTCGACGCGGACACCGGACAGGTCGACGCGGGCGAGGTCGAGGGGAGCGGAGCGGCGGGCCGAGCGCTCGAGGAGGAGGGCGCCGTCCCGGACCCAGCCCAGCGGACCCGCGTCCGGCGCGGTGAAGGTGTCGGCCGCCAGCGTGTGGCCCTTGCGCGTGCCCCGTGCCGGGAACACGTGCCCGCCGAAGGCGATCAGGACGCCCTGGCCCCGGGCGGCCGGGCTCGCGGCGACGGTGGCCGCGTCGGCGAGGTTGCGCGGCCCGTCGCTGTCGGGGGCGTCCGCCGGCCGCTGGGCGCCGGTGAGCACGACCGGCCGGGGATCGCCGTGGACGAGGTCGAGGAGGAAGGCGGTCTCCTCGGTGGTGTCCGTGCCGTGCGTGACGACGACCCCGTCGACCTCCGGGTCGGCCAGCTCGCCGGCCACCGCGGACGCGACGGCGTGCATGCGCTCGAGCGTCATCAGGTAGCTGCCGACCCGCAGCACGTCCCGGACCCTCAGGCGGACGCCGAGGTCCCCGGCCAGCCGGGCGACGAGGTCGGCCCCGCCGTCCTGCGCCGTCGACACCCCGCTCGCGTCGGCGCGGGTCGCGATCGTGCCGCCGGTCGCGAGCACCGTCACCAGGGACATGGGGAGACCTCCCGGACGCAGGTGTCGGGGACCGGGACGGGGTGCGCCGACGCCGCGTTCCGTGCGCCGGGACGCGGCGTCGGCGCACACGCTCCCGGCCGCTAGACCGCCGTGGCGGTGACGAAGGTGCAGACGCCGTCGCCGGAGGTGGCCCGCTGCCGGATGCCGAGCAGCCGCAGCACCGCCATCTCCACGCGGTAGGCCAGCCGCATGGGCCCGGTGTAGAGGGTGTCGCCGGCGGTGGTGACCTCGATCCGGTCGAACCCGGCCAGCCGCACGTGCTCGGTGAGCATCCAGTCCGGCAGCAGCGTGATGTGGCCGGGGGAGTGGTAGTGGCTCGGGCCGAAGATGTAGGGCGCCCCGCGCAGCAGGGTCAGCAGCCGCGAGTGGGGGTGCGTGACGTTGGGGGTGCTCACCAGCAGCCGGCCGCCGGGGCGCAGCAGGGCCCGGATCGAGCGCAGCACCTGCCGCGGGTTCTCCACGTGCTCCAGCGTCTCCACGCACACCACCAGGTCGAACGGGCCGCGGGTCTCGTCGGTCCAGTCCGGGTCGTCGAGGTCGAGCCGGGCGATCCACTCGTGCGGCGGGTCGAGGTCGGTGGGGACGACGTCGACCCCGGCGTCGCGCAGCCGCAGCGCCAGCGCGCCGCAGCCGGAGCCGACCTCGAGCACCCGCCCGCCGTCGGGGAGCAGCGTCCGGACCAGGCTCGCGGCGTACTCGTGCACGCCGGGGGCCGCGTGGATGCCGTGCCCCTGGTAGGTGCGGACGGCGGCCGTGCGGCGGCCGTCGCGGTGCTGGACGTCGGTCACCCGTCCACCCTGGCATCCCCACGCCCGTCGCGCAGACGTCACGCCGGGCACCACGGTGTGTCATCGACGAGCCACCCGTCGGTCACCTCGGTCCTGAGGATGGGTCGGGGCCGGACCGCTCCCCGCGGCCGGCCCTCCTGTCGCCGCTCCCCGAGGAGAGACGTGTCCGGTCCGCACCACCACCACGACCACCACCACGGTCACGACCACGGGCACGAGCCCGCCGCCTGGACGCCCTACGGCGACGTCTCGGTCCCCGACCGGGACCTCTCGCCCGGCGACCTCTCGCGCCGGCGGTTCCTGCAGGCGGCCGGGGTCCTCGGTCTGGCGGTCGGCGCGACGGTGGCCGGCGCGCCCCGGACCGCCCAGGCCGCCCCGCGCGGGGGCAGCGGCGGCGCCGCCTCCTACACCTGGCTCAACGGGGACCACCACGTCCACACGCAGTACAGCTCCGACGGCCTCTACACCGTCCGCCAGCAGGTGGAGCAGGCCCGGCGCAACGGCGTCGACTGGATGGTCGTCACCGACCACGGCCCGGCCACGCACGCGCGCCTGGGCGTCGACCTGGTCAACCCCGACATCCGCGCCGCCCGGACGGCCCACCGGGACGTGCTGGTGTTCCAGGGGCTGGAGTGGAACATCCCGGCCGCCGAGCACGGCACCGTCTTCGTCGTCCCCAGCAGCGAGGAGGTCGCCGTCCTGCGGGAGTTCGAGCAGCAGTTCGACGGCTCCCTCGGCAACACGACCGAGGACCGCGCGGTGGCCGGCATCCGGTGGCTCGGTCAGCAGATGACGAACCGCCGCACCCCCAACGCGCTCTTCCTCGCCAACCACCCCGCCCGCAACGGCATCGACTCGCCGCACGAGCTCCGCGCGTGGCGCGACGCCGACCCGCGGATCGCGATCGGCATGGAGGGCGCGCCCGGGCACCAGGCCGCCGGCATCCCGGCGCCGGCGGGCCCCGGCGAGGCGCGCGGCTACTACGGCAACAGCCCCCGGCCCGACAGCTTCCCCGGCTACCCCCTCGAGTCCTACCGGACCTTCGGCGGCTTCGACTGGATGACCGCCAAGGTCGGCGGCGTGTGGGACTCGCTGCTGGCGGAGGGCCGGCCCTGGTGGATCACCGCCAACTCCGACTCGCACTCCGTGTACCTCGACCGGCTGGTGCGACCCGCCGGCCAGGACACCAGCGAGTGGTTCACCGCCAACGGCCGCTACGGCGACCCGGTGGACGGCGGTGTCCCGCAGGTCGGCCGCGGTGACGTCTTCCCCGGCCACTACTCGCGGACGTGGGTGGGGGCGGCCAGCCGCGACCACGGCGCCGTCATGGACGGCCTGCGGGCCGGGCGCGCGTTCGTCGTCCACGGCGACCTCGTCGACGCCCTGGAGGTCAGCGTCCGGGGCGACGGCGGTGGCGACGCACCGGCCACCCTGGGCGAGCAGCTGCGCGTCGGCCGCGGCGAGAACGTGCACGTGCAGGTCCGGACCACCCCGCGCCGCCGGCCCAACGCCCACGGCGACGTGCCGGTCCTGCGCCGGGTCGACCTGATCAGCGGCCCGGTCACCGGCCCGGTGGCGGACCGGGACACCCAGACGGCGCCGGAGACCGCCGTCGTCGAGTCCTTCGAGGTCCGCGGCAACGGGCAGGTCGTGGTCAACCACGTGTTCCGGCGGGTCGACCGCCCGTTCTACCTGCGGCTGCGCGGGACCGACGGCAACTTCTCGGCGCCCGGCAGCATCGAGCCGCGGCAGGACCCCGAGGGCGACAGCGACCCCTGGACCGACCTGTGGTTCTACTCGAACCCGGTGTTCGTCACCGTTGGCTGAGTCCCGCTCCGGCGACTGCTGGCTCGCCGTCTGCGGCGACACGGGCACCTCGCCGGCCGCGCTGGCCGAGGTCGAGCACCGGCTGCTCGACCTCGGCCGGCGGGTCGGCGCCACCGAGGTGGCGACGCACGTCGTGCGGTCGGCCGGCGGCAACCACCACGCCGGCCCGCTGCGGGCTCCCCGCTCGGCGGAGCTCGCAGACGCCGTCGCGGCGTGGGCCCGCCCCGGGGACGCGGTGGTGGTCTCGGGGGACGGGGACGCCCCGCCGGCCGGGGACCCCGGGCACGTCGAGCACGCGGTCGCAGTCGGCCGCGCGCACCGGGAGCGGGCCTCCGGCCGGCTGGTCCGCTTCCCCGGTCAGGAGGACCTCCCCGACCGGTTGCCGCTGGCCGAGCTGACCGCGCGGTGCGTGATCGAGGCGGTCGACCTGCTCGGCGTGGCGGCCGCCCCGGGCCTGGTGCTGCGCACCCGCGGGCACGTGCGCCCGGAGTACCGCGACGGCGTCCTCGTGCTGCCGGTGGCCGCGTCGGGCGACGGCGAGGTCGTCCCGTTCGAGTCCCCGAGACAGCGGGACTGCTGCAGCGACCACTGAGGGGAGCTCAGGCCGGGGCGCCGTGGTGGACGACGCGGCCCTTGCCCGCGCGCTTGGCGGTGTACATCGCCGCGTCGGCGCGGGCCATGAGCTGGTCGGCGCCCACCGCGGCGTCGCCGGCGGCCAGCGCCACCACGCCGGTGCTGGCGCCGACGGCGCGGGTGCGGCCGGCGACGGCGAACGGCACGGCCATCGCCGCCGTGATGCGGGCGGCGGCCTCCAGCGGGTCGCCGCCGTCCTCGAGCAGCGCGGCGAACTCGTCGCCGCCGAGCCGGGCGACCGTGTCGCCGCCCCGCAGCGCGCCGGTGAGCCGCTCGGCGACCCGCAGCAGCAGCTCGTCGCCGGCGGCGTGACCGAGGGTGTCGTTGACTGCCTTGAAGTCGTCGAGGTCGAGGAAGACGACGGCGACCGGCCGCATGTCCCGGGCGTGCAGGGCCAGGGCGTGCTCGAGCCGGTCGAGGAACAGCGACCGGTTGGCCAGGCCGGTCAGCGGGTCGGAGAAGGCCAGGTGCCGCAGCTGGGCCTCGCGGGCGGCGAGGTCGGCCGCGAGCCGGACGTTCTCCCGCACGGTCACGTACTGCCGGACCATGAGCGCGGCGATCACCCCCGTGGCGGCCAGCATCTCGCCCGGGGACAGCGGCGTGCCGGTGAGGCTGCGCACCAGGGCGGTGGCCAGCGCGACGGCGACCGGGACGTAGGGCAGCAGCGAGGCCGCGGTGCCGGTGCTGCGGACGCCGCCGGTGCGGCCGTCGGGCCCGGCGCCCGCGAGGGTGGTGTGGCACAGCCCGGCCATGGCGAGCAGGGCGAACGCGGCCGTCCAGCCGACGTCGGCGGTCCCGCCGTCGTAGGCGCCGGTGGCGGACAGGTAGGTGAAGGCGCTGTCGGCGACGGCCAGGGCGGTGACGCCGGCCGCGACCAGGTTCAGCGGGCGGCGGTCGCCGGGGGTGCGGGTGACCAGCAGGACGGCCAGCACGACCAGGACGACGTCGGTGACCGGGTAGGCGGCCAGCAGCAGCCGGATGCCGACGTGGTGGCCGGTGTCGTCGCGCAGCACCGCGCCCAGCGCCGTCTGCCAGCTGACCAGGCCGACCGCGCCGGTGGTCATCACCGCGTCGAGGAGCCGCTGCAGGCGGCCGGTCCGCCCGCCGCCGGCCGGGTGCAGGACCAGCGCCGGCACGGCGAACAGGCAGAAGCCGAGGAACCCGACGTCGGCGAGCGACGGGAACGGCGCCTCGCCACGGGTGGCGAGGACGGTCCAGTACGCCTGGCCGGCGCCCCACGACGTGCAGGCCAGGGCCAGCAGTGCCCAGGCCAGCCGCAGCCGCAGGCCGGTGCTGCCGACGGCGAACCGCGCGGTCGCGGCGCCGGCGGCGAGGGCGGCCAGCGTCTGGGTCAGGTCCGAGGCGAGCGCGGCGCCGGACGGCCCGAGGACCGTGGTGGCCAGCGTCCCGGCGGTGGCGAGGACGACGACCAGCGCCGCCAGGCGCGGGTGCGCCGTAGACCGGACCATCGCTGCCGCCCTCGTGCTCGGGAAGGGGTACTCCTCCTCTGCATCGACCGGTCCGGCCCGCGGGCCCATCACCCGGCGGGGGGAGGTCAGCGGCTGAACACCGCCGCCTGCTCCGCGCACAGCTCCGCCAGGGCCTGCGGCGCCGACCGGCACAGCCGCGGGAAGGCGAGGAACCCGTGCGGCATGCCGACGTACTCCGTCAGCCGGACGGGCACGCCCGCGTCCCGCAGCACCGCGGCGTAGCGCACGCCGTCGTCGCGGATGGGGTCGTGCTCGGCCACCTGGACCAGCGCCGGCGGGAGGCCCGCGTGGTCGGTGGCGAACAGCGGCGAGGCGTGCGGGTGGTGCGGGTCGCCGTCGCCGAGGTAGTGGTCGCGGAAGGCGCGGCAGTCGGCGCGGGTGAGGATCGGCGCGTGGGCGTTCTCGTCGATCGACGGGCTGCTCATCGTCAGGTCGACCGACGGGTAGACCAGCCCCTGGTGGGCGATCCGCGGGCCGGAGCGCTCCCGGGCCGTCAGGCAGACGACGGCGGCCAGGTTGCCGCCCGCGCTGTCGCCCATCACCGCGACCCGCTCGGGGTCGGCGCCGAACTCGGCGGCCCGCTCCACGACGTCGGTCAGCGCGGCGTGGCAGTCCTCGGCCGCGGCCGGCCAGCGGTGCCCGGGCGCGAGCCGGTACTCGACCGAGACGACGACGGCGCCGACGGTGGCGGACACGCTGCTGCACAGCCAGTCCGCCGAGTCGAGGTTGCCCAGCGTCCAGCCGCCGCCGTGGAAGTTCACGACCAGCGGCAGGGGGCCGGTGGCCCACTCCGGCCGGTACGTGCGCACGGGCACCTTGCCGACCTCGCCCCGTGCGGTCCCGTCGGTGAGCCGCACGCCCGGTGCCACGCCGCCGAGCAGCAGGTCGGTCACCGGGTTGTGCGGGACGCGCCGCTGCTGCGCCCTGCGCAGCCGCTCGTCGTCCATCCGCGTGATCGACGTCCGCGCGAGCAGCCGGCCCAGCAGCCGGACCCTCAGGTCCATCCGTGCCACGTGTCCTCCTCCGTGTGGTGCCGATGAGTGGTGCGCCGTCCGCCGGTCTCCCCGGCATGACGTACGAGACGGTCGCCTCGGCGGACGGCACCCGCATCGCCTACGAGGTCTGCGGGTCCGGGCCGCCGCTGGTCACCGTGTGCGGCGCGACCTGCGACCGCGCGCTGATGCGCCCCACGGCCCGGGCGCTCGGCGAGCGGTTCACGACGGTCGACTACGACCGGCGGGGCCGCGGCGACAGCGGCGACACCCTGCCCTACGCCGTCGAGCGGGAGGTCGAGGACCTCGCCGCGCTGGTCGACGCGGTCGGCGGGCACGCGTCCCTCTACGGGCACTCCTCCGGCGCCGCCCTGGTGCTGCGTGCCGTCGGGGCGGGGCTGCCGGTGGACCGGTTCGTCCTCCACGACCCGCCCTTCGCCCCCGACGACCCCGCGTTCCGGGACGAGAGTCGCACCTTCGCGGCCGGGATCCTGGACCTGCTGGCCGCCGGGGAGCGGGACGAGGCGGTGGACCGGTGGTGCCGCGGCACCGGGATGCCCGGCGAGGTGGTCGACGCGATGCGGGCGACGCCGCGGTGGGCGGAGCTGCTCGCCCTCGCCCCGACCCTCGCGTACGACCTGGCGGTACTCGACTCGGTGCGGACCGGCGGCGCGGTGCCCGAGGACGTCGCCCGCCGCACGGCGCGGCCCGGGCTCGTGCTGGTCGGCGGCGACAGCCCTCCGTTCATACGGGAGGTGGCCCGGCGGCTGGCGGACCTCCTCCCGGCAGCCGCGCTCCGGGTGCTCCCCGCCTCCGGCCACGTCGTCGCTCCGGAGGTCCTGGCGCCGCTGGTCGCGGACTTCCTCCGCGGGTGAGGTGGTCCGCACCGGTCAGGACTCGGCGAACCAGGCGGAGCCGAGGCCGGGGACCAGCAGCAGGCCGTCGCGGACGGGCAGGGGGCCGTCGCTGCCGTGCACCTGCGCGAACGTGCCGAACCCGGTGACGGTGTCGGCGTCGACCCGCTGCGGGTGCGGCGAGAAGTTGGCCACCCCGACGAACGTGCCGCCGCGCGGGTGCTGCCGCCGCCAGACCAGCACCGCGTCGTTGCCGACGTCGACCACCGTCGACTCCACCCCGCCGCGCAGCGCCAGCAGCGACCGGCGCACCTCCCCGAGCCGGCGGATCCCGGCCCACACCCGGCCCTCCAGCGTGGTCGGGTCGCCGCGGCGGGCCGCGGCCGCCCAGTCCATCGGCGGGCGGTGCATCCAGCGGTTGTCCGGCGCCCGCTCGGGCTCGGCGAGGTAGGAGCTGTCATTGCGCAGCGCCAGCTCGTCGCCCATGTAGAGCAGCGGGACCCCGCCGAAGGCGTAGGCGACCGAGTACAGGAGCAGCAGCCGGCGCACCCCGGCGTCGAGGGCGACCGGGTCGTCGCGGTCGAGGGCGTCCTCGATGCCGCACAGCGACGCCGCCGACCCGGAGATCCGCGCGTCGCCGGTGACCGGGTTCTCCTGGAACAGCGCGCCGCGGGCGAAGGAGCCGGGGAAGCGGCCGGCGTAGAAGTCGTTGAGGAACCGGCGGTGGGCGAACCCGTCGAGGCCCACGGCGGCGGCGTCCTCGTCGGTGACCGCCCAGCCGATGTCGTCGTGGCCGCGCACGTAGGTGCACCAGGTGGTGGTGGGCGGGATCGGCCGCATCCGGCGCAGCGCCTGCCGGGCCAGCCGGACGTCCTGGGTGGCCAGGCTGCTCCACAGCAGCACCATGAGCGAGTTGTGGTAGGCCAGCTCGCACTCGGGCCGGTAGCGGTCGTGGCCGCCGAGGTAGGCCACCAGGTCGTCGGGGGAGACGATCGCCTCCGCCTTGAACACCACGCCGGGAGCTGCCAGCCGGGTCAGCGCGTGCAGCAGCTGCAGGAGGGTGTGCCCCTCGGGCTGGTTCTGGCAGCTGGTGCCCAGCCGCTTCCACATGAACGGGACGGCGTCCATCCGGAAGACGTCGACGCCGCGGTTGGCCAGCCAGGCGATCTCACCGGCCATCGCCAGCGTCACCTCGGGATTGGTGTAGTCGAGGTCCCACTGGTACGGCCAGAACGTCGTCCACACCCAGCCGCCGGCGCCGCCGAGCGCCTCGGGCACCCAGCTGAACGAGCCGGGGGCCCGGTCGGGGAAGACCTCCGGGATCGTCGCGTCGTAGGCGTCGGGCATCTCCCGGTCGGGGAAGGCGGTGTAGAAGCCGGCGTACACGGGGTCGCCGGCCAGCCAGCCCTGCGCCCAGGGGTGCTCGCGGGCGGTGTGGTTGAGCACGAGGTCGATGCACAGCGCCATCTCCCGCTCGTGCAGCGCGGTCGCGACCGCCTCGAGGTCGGCCATGGTGCCCAGCCGCGGGTCGACGGCGCGGTAGTCGGCCACCGCGTAGCCCCCGTCGTTCTCGCCCTCGCGCGGGCGCAGCAGTGGCATCAGGTGCAGGTAGGTGGTGCCCAGCTCGGCGAGGTGGCCGAGCCGGCCGGGCAGCTCGGCGAGGGTGCCGCAGAACCGGTCGACGTAGCAGACGTAGCCCTGCACCCGGGCCCGCTGGAACCACGCCGGGTCGATCTCCCGCCGCCGGTCGGTCCGCCGCAGCGGCTCCGGGCGCTCGGCCGCCGCGGCCAGCGCGGCGCGCAGCCCGCGGGCGAACAGGTCGTCGGCGGCGTCCCCGTACAGGACGGCCAGCGGCTCGTGGACGTCGTGCAGCGCCAGGTCAGCCCGGGCCAGGAAGGCGTCCGCCTCCGCCTCGCCCAGGACGGCGACCGCCTCGTCGGCGAGCCGCGGCCGCAGCGCCGCCCACGCCCGCCGGGCCCCGGCCCGCAGCTGTTCGGCTCCCGGCTGTTCGGCTCCCGGCTGCCCGGCCCCCGCGCTCATGGACCCTGCGTAGCGTGTCCGGGCCGCACGTGCACCCGGGCGACCGGGGTGGAGGGCGGGGGCGGGTCGACCGTGCGCCGCCGGCGACGCCAGACTGGCGCCCGTGATCTCCTCCCTCCCCCCGCTCCGTGACTGCACGACAGACGGCCGTCGGCGCCGGCGTCCCGGGGTCCGGAGGTGAGCCGCGCACTGGTCCTCGGTGGCGGTGGCATCGCCGGGATCGCCTGGGAGATCGGGCTGCTGTCCGGGCTGGCCGAGGCCGGGGTCGACGTCCGGGACGCCGACCTGGTGGTGGGCACCTCGGCCGGCTCGATCGTCGGCACGCTGCTGCGCACCGGTCACGACCTCGAGCAGCTCCACGCCGCGCAGCTCGGCCCGGTGCCGGCGACCGAGCGGGCGGTGCAGTTCGACGGGGCGGCCTTCTTCGCCTCGTTCGCCGCCGCGCTGGCCGGTGCGACCGGCGAGCAGGACGCGCGCGCCCGGATCGGCGCGCTCGCGCTGCGCGCGCAGACCATGCCCGAGGCCGAGCGGCGCGCGGTCATCGGCGCGCGGATCGGCGCACCGGAGTGGCCCGCGCAGCGGCTCGTGGTGACCGCCGTCGACACCGCGGACGGGGAGTTCCTCGCCGTCGACCGCGACACCGGGTTCCCGCTGCTCGACACCGTCGCCGCGTCCTGCGCGGTTCCGGGCGTCTACCCGCCGATCACGATCGGGGAGCGGCGGTTCATGGACGGCGGGATGCGCTCGGCGACCAACGCCGACCTCGCGGCCGGCTGCGACACGGTGCTCGTGGTCGCGCCGATGGCGGGGATCGCGGGCAGCCCGCTGGGCCCGTCGCTGGACGACGAGCTGGCGACGCTGCGGCGGGAGGGGAAGGCGCACCTGGTGCTCGCCGACGAGGCCGCGGTGCGCGCCTTCGGCACCAACCCGCTCGACCCCGCCACCCGCGAGCCCTGCGCCCGCGCCGGCCGCGCCCAGGCCGCGCGCGTCGCCGACGAGGTCCGCGCCTTCTGGGGCTGACGCCCGGCGTCGGGTGGTCGCAGGGCGGGGTCACCGCAGGCCGGTGACCCCGGCAGGTGACCACCCGGTGGGCGGTGAGCGGCCTCAGCCGGGCAGGACGCGGACGGCGAGCACGGCGACGTCGTCGTCGGTGCGGCCGGGCAGGGCGCGGGTGAGCAGCCGGTCGCAGAGGGCGTCCGCGGCCAGCCCGGACAGCCCGGACAGCGCCTCGGCGGCGGCCGCGAGACCCTCGTCGATGCCCTGCCGGCCGACCTCGACCAGCCCGTCGGTGACCAGCACCAGCGTCTCGCCGGGTGCGATCGCCGCCTCGTGGTCGCGGCGCAGGCCGGGCTCGTCGGTGCCGAGCAGCCGCTCGGGCGGGGTGTCGAGCAGCCGCACCGTGTCGTCGGCACCGAGCACCAGCGGCGGCAGGTGACCGGCCGACGACCAGCGCAGCAGCCGGCCGGAACCACCGGGCGCGGGGGCCAGGTGGGCGACCAGCGCGGTGGCCAGCGTGCCGACGTGCAGGCCGGCCAGCACCCGGTCGACGCGGTCGAGGGTCCGCGCCGGCCCGTCGGGGGAGTCGTAGGCGAGCGTGCGCACCGCGCTGCGCAGCTGCGCCATCGCCGCGGCGGCCTCGACGCCGTGCCCGGCGACGTCGCCGATGACCAGCACCGTGGTCCCGTCGGGACGGGGGAACGCGTCGTACCAGTCACCGCCGACCAGGTGCTGCGACACCGCGGGCCGGTAGCGGACGGCGACCTCGAGGCCGGGCGGCTGCGGCGGCGGGGTGAGCAGGCTGTGCTGCAGCGTCTCGGCCGCCCGCAGCTGGCGGCCGTAGAGCCGGGCGTTGTCCAGCGCCAGCGCCCCGCGGCGGGCGACCTCGACGGCGAGCGCGACGTCGGCGGGCCCGGCCGGCGGCCGGTCGCCGCACCGGACGAGGGACAGGACGCCGAAGCCCGAGCCACGCGCCTGCAGCGGGACGAACAGGCTCGACCGGGGGTCCAGCCGCTCCCAGGCCGCGCGCACCGGACCCTGGGGCAGGGACTCCGGGCCGAGGTCCGCCTCGATGCGCTCCAGCTGCACGGGCTCGCCGGACGCGAGCGCCGAGGCGAGCGCGGCCTGGTCGCGCGGGGCGGTGACCCGGCCGGCGAGGTAGGTGTCGACGTCGTCGAGGCGCCGGGGGTCCCGGTGCGCGCGGGCGGAGCTGCCGGGGGCGCCGTCCCCGGCGAGCAGGGTGACGGTGGCCCAGTCGGCGAGGACCGGCACGACGAGGCGGGCGAGCTGGTCGGCCGTGGTACCGGTGTCCAGGCTCTGCGTCAGGGACTCGGTGACCTCGGCGAGGTAGCGGTAGCGCTCGACGTCCCCGGTCCCGTCGTCGCTGCTCACCCCGGCTCCGTCCCGGCTCCCCCGTCCGCAGGCGCCGGGTACGGAGCGTACGGCAGCGGTCACCAGCCGAGCCCGCGCCGGCACCGCACCCGAGACACCGGCGACGGGGGCAGCGGCTGTGCGGCGGGGGGCCGGGGGCCACACTGGGGGAGGAGACGGGAGGGGACATGACGACGGCGACCATCGGCGCGGCCGACTTCCCGGCGACGGTGTCCGCGCCGGGCATCGTGCTGGTCGACTTCCGGACGTCGCGGTCGGGCAGCAGCCGCGCGTTCACCGCGGTGTTCGACCAGGCCGCGGCGCGGCACCCGGACCTGCGCTTCACCGCCGTCGACACCGAGGCCGAGGCCGCGCTGGCGGCCGAGCTGGGCGTGCGGTCCGCGCCGACGCTGCGGGTCTACCGCGACGGCGTGCTGGTCTTCGCCGAGCCGGGGTGGATCCCCGCGGACTCCCTCGACCTGCTGGTCGAGACGATCCGCGCGCTCGACATGCCCGCCGTCCGGGCGCTGTACCCGGAGCCGATCGACTGAGCGCGACGCCGCCGCCCGCGAGCGGTGGCGGCGGAGGTCAGGCCCGGCGACCGACGGGGCAGGGCGTGCCCGCCGCCGGGGCGGCGGCGACGGGGGACCGCCCCGCCGCCCTGCGCCGGTGCCCTGCCATGCGTGCGGGAGCGTCCGCGGCGCCGTAGCCGTCGTAGCGACCCAGTCGCTGGACCACCAGGAAGAAGACCCGGTCGCCGACCAGCTCGGTGGCCACGTGCAGGTAGCCGCCGTCCCCGTCCTCGTCGTACATCAGGCCGTGCTCGCGGACGACCGCCAGCAGGTCCGGGTCCGGGTCGAGCCGGGTCTCCAGGTCGTCGGCGTAGTTGACCGGTGGGGACAGCAGCGGGGCACCGGCCGCCCGCAGCGCCCGGACCGTGGCGACGACGTCGTCGGTGGCGAACGCGACGTACTGCGGTTCCGGGACCTCGGACGCCCACTCACCGCGGCGCAGGACCGGCACGGTGAGCGCCAGCCGCACGGCCCGGTCCGGGCCGGCGATCCCGCGGGTGCGCAGGAGGCCCGACGGGCCGGGGACGTCGGCCTCGCCGTGCGCCTCCAGCCCCAGGACCGCGCGGTGGAACAGGGTGGTCCTCTCGACGTCGTCGGGCGTCACGGTGAGGCCGACGTGGTCGATGCGGGTCAACCCGCTGCCGGCCCCCGGCCGTTCCCCCGTCGGGACGAAGCCCTCCGGCGCGGGAGGCGTGCACCGGATCTCCGTGCCGTCGGGTGCGGCCACCGCCCAGGACCCGGTCCCGGCAGCGCCGGAGCCGCGCTCCGCCACCGGGGCGCCCATCGCCCGCGCCCGCTGGGCCGACCGGACGGGATCGGTGCTCGCGACCCCGAGGGACGTGAGGACGACGGCGCCCCGCCGGGACGGCTGGCTCCTCCGGGAGTCGACGAGCAACCGGGCCCCGCCCTGCTCCCACACGGCGACGGGCTCGGTCCGGGAACGGGCGGTGCGGGTGAAACCGAGCGAGGTGAGGACCTCCGAGAGCCGGGACGCGGAGGTCCCGTCGGCGGTCAGCCCGGCGAACGACCAGCCGGTCAGGTCCGGTGCCGGAGGGGGCAGGAGCGCGCCACTGCCCGGGTGGTCGCGCGCCACCACCTCCTCCAGCCACCGCAGCGAGCGCATGGCGTCGGCCGCCGTGCAGGTGGGTGCGGACGAGCGGTGGACGTCGTTGAAGGTCTCGAGCGAGAGCGGCCCGGTGTAGCCGGCGGCGAGGACGGCCCCGAGGAACCCCGGCAGGTCGAAGGCCCCCTGCCCGGGGAAGAGCCGGTGGTGGCGGCTCCACCGCAGCACGTCCATCCGCAGGTCGGGCGCGTCGGCCAGCTGCACGGAGAAGATCTTGTCGCCGGGGACCGCGGTGATGCCGGCGAGGTCCCCGTCCCGCGCGAAGACGTGGAAGCTGTCCAGGCACAGTCCCAGCGCCGGGTGACCGGCCCGGCGGACCACCTCCCAGCTGCGCTCCCACGTGGAGACGTGGGTGCCCCAGGCCAGGGCCTCGTAGGCGACCCGGAGCCCACGCCGCTGCGCCCGGTCGGCCGTCTCGGCCAGCTGGGCGGCCAGCCGGTCGAGGTCCTGCACCGCGTCGGCCGCGACGGACGAGACCACCAGGAGCGTCTCGGTGCCGAGGGCGGCCACCACGTCGAGGGTGCGCTCGACGCGGCGCAGGTTGCGCGCGAAGCGGTCCGGATCGGTGGAGTCCAGGTCGCGGAACGGCTGGAGGAGGTCGATCGACAGGCCGAGGTCGGCACAGCGGCCGGCCACCTCCGCCGGTGTCCACGCCGCGGACACCAGGTCCGGCTCGCACAGCTCCACGCCGTCGAAGCCCGCCGACGCGGCCGCGTCGAGCTTGTCCTCGAGCAGTCCGGACAGACAGACCGTCGCGATCGACCGGCGGCGCCGGGTGATCGACTGCACTGGAGCGGTCACTCAGGACCGCGGGCCGGGGAGGTGGTCGAGGGACGGCGCACCGTCGGAGGATGACCGCTGGTCCTCCGCGCAGCAAGGCGGTGCCGCACCGGACCGCCCGCTCGGGGGACGTGCGAGGCGCCCGGTCAGCCGGCGAGGACGACCACGAGGGTGCGCGGGCCGTGCACGCCCTCGACCCGCTGCAGCTCGATGTCGCTGGTCGCCGACGGGCCGCTGACCATCGTCAGCGGGGCGACCGGGTCCAGCCGGGCCAGGGCGTCGGGCACGTCGGGCACCACCTGCGCGGCCTCGACCACGCAGACCAGGACGTCGGGCAGCAGGGACAGCGCCCGCCGGCCCGACAGCGGCGACCCGTCGAGCACCAGCGTCCCGGTCTCGGCGACCGCCGTCGCCACGCCGGTGAGCGTCGCGGCGAACGCGGCGAGCTCCACCGCGGGCCGGCCGTCGTCCTGGGCCGAGCCGGAGGGCCGCCAGGCGGCCGGCACCCCGGGGGCGACGGCGACACCGGCCGGGTCCCAGCCGGTGCCCAGTGCCGTGTCGAGGGCGCGGACGACGGTCGCCGGGACGTCGGCCGGCGCGCACCGGAGCACCGTGGCGCGGTAGTCCTCCACCCGCTCGGCGAGCAGGTCCAGCAGCTCGGCCGCCGGCAGCTCGCGCGGCGCCGGCACCGGCGGGACGGCGACCGACGGCCGGTCGGTCCCGAGCGCCGTCCGGATCCGGCCGAGCACCTCCTCGCGCGCGCTCACCGGCCGTGCTCCTCGTTCCACTGCTGCACGAACGTCCTCCCCGGCGGGGTGGGCAGGTCGCGGGTGCGGGTCCAGGCGCTCGCCGGCGGCGGCAGCGCGGCCGGCAGCGTCGGCCTCCCCCGGGCGAGCAGCCGTCCGAGCCCGGCCGCGCGCTGCGCGAGGTGCCACAGCCGCGGGTTGCTCATCACCCGCGACAGCCCGCGGAAGGCGACCGCCTCGGCGGTGGGCCGCTCCCTGTCCCTGGCGACCGCCTCGACGTGCTCGGCGCGCAGGTGCACGAGGATCGACGGGATGTCGATCGCCACCGGGCACACGTCGTAGCAGGCGCCGCACAGCGACGACGCGTACGGCAGCGAGGCGTTGTCCTCGACGCCGGTCAGCTGCGGGGACAGCACCGCGCCGATCGGGCCGGGGTACACCGAGCCGTAGGCGTGCCCGCCGGTGCGCTCGTACACCGGGCACACGTTCAGGCAGGCCGAGCAGCGGATGCAGTGCAGCGCCTCGCGGCCCACCTCGTCGGCGAGCACCGCCGTCCGGCCGTTGTCGAGCAGGACGAGGTGGAACTCCTGCGGCCCGTCGCCGGGAGTGACGCCGGCCCACAGCGAGGTGTAGGGGTTCATCCGCTCGCCGGTGGAGGAGCGGGGGAGCAGCTGCAGGAAGACCCCGAGGTCCTCCCACCGCGGCACGACCTTCTCGATGCCCATGACGGTGATCAGCGTCTGCGGGAGGGTCAGGCACATCCGGCCGTTGCCCTCGCTCTCGACGACGGCGAGCGTGCCGGTCTCGGCGACGGCGAAGTTGGCCCCGCTGACGGCGACCCGGGCGCGCAGGAACCGCTCGCGCAGGTGGGCGCGGGCGGCCATCGCCAGCTGCCGCGGCTCGTCGGTCAGGCCGGGGTCGACGCCGGGGATGGTGCGGCTGAAGATCTCCCGGATCTCCGAGCGGTTCTTGTGGATCGCCGGCACGAGGATGTGCGACGGCGCGTCCTCGCCCAGCTGGACGATCAGCTCGGCCAGGTCGGTCTCGACCGCGCTGATCCCCGCGGTCTCCAGCGCCTCGTTGAGGCCGATCTCCTGGGTGGCCATCGACTTGACCTTGACCACCTCGTCGCTGCCGGTGGCCCGCACCAGGTCGGTGACGATGCGGTTGGCCTCGGCGGCGTCGCGCGCCCAGTGCACCGTGCCGCCGCGCGCGGTCACCTGCCGCTCGAGCTCCTCGAGGTGCTCGTCGAGCCGGGCCATGGTGGCGGCCTTGAGCGCCCTGCCGGCCTGGCGCAGCTGCTCCCAGTGCGGCACCTCCGAGACGACGGCGGCGCGCTTGCCGCGGATCGTCGTCGTGGCCCGGCCGAGGTTGGCGCGCAGCTGCCCGTCGCGCAGGGCCGTGCGGGCGGCGTCGGGGAACGGCTGCGTGCCGCGCAGGTGGCCGACGCCGCGAGGGGCGGTCGGCAGGCCGAGGAACGTCGTCCCGGAGCGGGGGGCGCCCGGGGCGAGTGGCGTCGCGCTCACGCCGGCACCGCGGGGGCGGTGGTCTGGTCGGGGCTCACGTTCTCCTCCGTCGAGGCGAGGATCTCGGCCAGGTGAACCGTCCGCGTGCCCGAGCGCAGCCGGGACAGCCCGCCGCCGATGTGCATCAGGCAGGAGGCGTCGCCGGCGGTGCACACCTCGGCGTGCGTGGACAGCACGTTCGCCATCTTGTCGGTGAGCATCGCCGTCGAGGTGTCGGCGTTCTTCACCGCGAAGGTGCCGCCGAACCCGCAGCAGGACTCCGCGCCGGGCAGCTCCACCAGCTCCAGCCCGCGGACGGCGCGCAGCAGCCGCAGCGGCCGGTCGCCCAATCGCAGCAGGCGCAGCGAGTGGCAGGTCGGGTGGTAGGTGACGCGGTGCGGGTAGTAGGCGCCGACGTCGGTCACGCCGAGCACGTCGACGAGGAACTGCGACAGCTCGTGGGTGCGCGCGGCCAGGGCCTCCGCCTCGGCGGCCAGCCCCTCCTCGCCCGCGCGGCGGGCGACGGCGGCCTGCTGGTGGTGGATCGAGGCCACGCACGACCCCGACGGCGCCACGACCGCCTCCGCCCCGGCGAACGCCCGCACGTGGTTGGCCACGATCGGGACCGCCTCGCGCCGGTAACCGGTGTTGACGTGCATCTGCCCGCAGCAGGCCTGCGTCGGCGGCACGACCACCTCGTGGCCCAGCCGCTCCAGCAGCCGCGCGGTGGCCAGGGCGACCTGCGGCACCACCGTGTCCACCAGGCAGGTGGCGAACAGCGCGACCCTCACGGGGTCCCCTCTCTGTCGCGGAAGACCATGCTCGACTCGCGGACCACGAGCGTCGGCTCGAAGACCTCCTGCACGTGCACGTGCCCCTCGCCGCGCGCTTCGTCCAGCAGCAGCTCGGCGGCCCGCGACCCCAGCGCCGCCCGCGGCTTGCGCACCGAGGTCAGCGGGACCGCGGCGGCCGCGGCGAAGTCGATGTCGTCGTAGCCGACGATCGCGAAGTCGTCGGGCACCCGCACGCCCTGGCGGACCATCTCCTGCAGCACGCCGAGGGCCAGCAGGTCGTTGGCGCACACGGCGGCGGTGGGCCGGCGGGCGGCGGGCAGCCCGACGATGCGGGCGGCGGCCTCGCGGCCGCCGTCGACGGTGAGGTGCTCGGGGGAGAGGACCAGCAGCGCGTCGTCGTCCCCGGTGGCCTCCCGGACGGCGGCCACGACGCCGGCGTGCCGCTCCTGCACCTGCGGCAGCCCGGAGGCACCGCCGATGAAGGCGATCCGCCGGTGCCCGCGCTCGAGCAGGTGCTCGGCGGCCAGCCGGCCCCCGAGGACGTCGTCGACGGCGACCGCGCACTGGTCGGGGCCGGGCGCGCGCCGGTCGACCAGCACCACCGGCACCCCGCGGCGGCGCAGCGAGTCCAGGTGCGGCGACAGCTCCGCGGTCGGGGTGATGAGGACGCCCTGCACCCGCTGCTCGGCGAGCACGTCGAGGTGGGCGGCCTCCTTCTCCGGGCGGTCGTCGGAGTTGCACAGGATCACCGCGAGGCCGGCCGGGTCGACGACGTCGTCCACGCCGCGCGCGACGTCGGTGAAGAACGGGTTGGCGATGTCGAGGACGACCAGGCCGATGGTCCGGCTGTGCCCGGCGCGCAGGTGGCGGGCCGACTCGTTGCGGACGAAGCCGAGCGCGGCGATCGCGTCGAGCACCCGCTCGCGGGTCGGCCCGCTCACCACCTCGGGGCGGTTGAGCACGTTGCTCACCGTCCCGACCGAGACGCCGGCCTGCTCGGCGACGTCGCGGATGCTCACCGGCACGGCGTCTCCTCAGGGGTCGGGGTGGGTGACGGGGGACACCGTCCGGCAGCGATCGTCGCCCGTGTACTGAAACGTGTCAAACACCGGTCGCGAGCCGGACGCGCGGTGTTGACACGTCTCGAAACGCCTCCCTATGGTCTGCGCCACAGCACGCCTGAATCGTTTCACAAACGGAGGTGGTCGTCGTGGACCACGCCTCGGCGCCACCCGCGCCGCCGGCGGCCGGTCGGGCACAGGACGGCACCGTGGTCCTGGCCCTCGAGGACGTGGGCAAGAGCTTCGGCGCGGTCGCCGCGCTGCGCGGCGCGCGGCTGGAGCTGCGCGCAGGGGAGGCCCACGCGCTCGTCGGCGAGAACGGCGCCGGCAAGTCGACGCTGGTCAAGATCCTCGCCGGCGTGCACGGCCCGGACACCGGCCGCGTGCTGCTCGACGGGCGGCCGGTGACCCTGGCCGACCCCGCCGCCGCGCGGGCCGCCGGCATCGCGGTCATCTACCAGGAGCCCACGCTGTTCCCCGACCTGTCGGTCGCGGAGAACATCTTCATGGGCCGCCAGCCGCTGCTGTCGGGCCGGCGCATCGACCGCCGCGAGCTCGGCCGCCGCTGCCGGGCGCTGTTCGACCGCCTCGGCGTCGCGCTCGACCCCGACCGCCCGGCGCGCGGCCTGTCCATCGCCGACCAGCAGATGGTCGAGATCGCCAAGGCGCTGTCGTTCGACGCGCGGGTGCTCGTCATGGACGAGCCCACCGCCGCGCTGTCCGGCGTCGAGGTCGAGCGGCTGTTCGCCGTCGCCCGGTCGCTGCGCGACTCCGGCGCCGCGGTGCTGTTCATCTCGCACCGGTTCGACGAGGTGTTCGACCTCTGCGACCGGATCACCGTCATGCGCGACGGGCAGTGGGTCTCCACCGACCTCACCCGCGACCTCACCGTCGACCAGGTGGTCCGCCGGATGGTCGGCCGCGAGGTCTCCTCGCTGTTCCCGAAGGTCGACGTCGAGCCCGGCGACGTCGTGCTCGAGGTGCGCGGCCTGACCACCCGCGGCGTGTTCTCCGACGTCTCCTTCGACGTGCGGGCGGGCGAGATCGTCGCGCTGGCCGGCCTGGTCGGCGCCGGCCGCAGCGAGATCGTGCGCGCGGTCTTCGGCGTCGACACCTACGACGCCGGCTCGGTCCGGGTCTCCGGCAAGGCGCTGAGGAAGGGCGACCCGGCCGCGGCCATGGCCGCCGGCATCGCGCTCGTCCCCGAGGACCGCCGCCAGCAGGGCCTGGTCATGGAGCTGTCGGTGGAGAGGAACGCCACCCTCACCCGGCGCTGGAAGCTGGCGAGGGCGGGCCTGCTCAGCTCCCGCGCCGAGCGCGCCCAGGCCGCCGAGTGGTCCGAGCGCCTGCAGGTCAAGGCCGGGAAGCTGTCCGACCCGGTGTCCACGCTGTCGGGCGGCAACCAGCAGAAGGTCGTCCTCGCCAAGTGGCTGTCGACCGAGCCGCGCGTGCTGATCGTCGACGAGCCCACCCGCGGCATCGACGTCGGCACCAAGTCCGAGGTGCACCGGCTGCTGTCGGAGCTGGCCGCCGAGGGGCTGGCCGTCGTCATGGTGTCCAGCGAACTGCCGGAGGTGCTCGGCATGGCCGACCGCGTCCTCGTCGTCTCCGAGGGCCGCCTCGTCGACGACATCCCCCGCGCCCGCGCCGACGAGGACAGCGTCATGCTGGCCGCGACCGGCCAGGGCTCCTCGACCGCGGGGGCCGCCCGGTGAGCGCGCCCCTGACGAGGACCCCCGCGGCGCTGCCGGAGGAGCTGGCCGCGCCCGAGCGCACCGGCCGCCGCGGGTCGGCGCTGGTCCACCGGCTGTTCGTGGTGCGCGAGCTCGGCATCCTCGCCGCGCTCGTGCTGCTCGTCGTCGTGACGGTGATCGCCAACCCGCGGTTCCTGTCGGGGCAGAACGTCCGCGACCTGCTGCTGTCCGCGGCGATCCTCACCGTCCTGGCCGCCGGCCAGACGATGGTGGTCATCACGCGCAACGTCGACCTGTCGGTCGGCTCGGTGCTCGGCCTGTCGGCCTACGCCACCGGCACGCTGCTGGTGGTCGCCCCCGGCACGCCGGTGGTGGTCGCGATCCTGGCCGGCACGGCCGTCGGCGCGGTCTGCGGCCTGCTCAACGGCCTGATCGTCGCGGCCGCCGGGGTGCCCTCCCTGGTGGTCACCCTCGGCACGCTCTACGCCTTCCGCGGGCTGGACTCGCTGTGGGCCTCCAGCGCCGACCGGTTGCAGATCAACGCCGCCGACCTGCCCGCCGGCTTCAAGTCCCTGGGCGGCGCCCGGCTGCTGGGCGTCCCGGTGCTGTTCCTCATCGCCGTCGCCGTCGTCCTGCTCGTCGGCTACTACCTGCGGACCTTCCGCAGCGGCCGCGAGCTGTACGGCATCGGCTCGGCGCCCGAGGCCGCGCGGCTGTCGGGCATCCCGGTCGGCCGGCGGGTGCTCACCGCCTTCGTCGTCAACGGGGCCCTCGCCGGGCTCGCCGGCGTCCTCTACGCCGCGCGGTTCCAGACGCTGGACACCACCGCCGGCACCGGCCAGGAGCTGTTCGTCGTCGCCGCCGCGGTCGTCGGCGGGGTCGCCATCTTCGGCGGCAGCGGCTCGGTCTACGGCGCCGCGCTCGGCGCGCTGCTGCTCACCACGATCGGCACCGCGCTCCCGCAGCTGGGCCTGGACCCGTTCTGGCGGGACGCCGCCGTCGGCGCGCTGATCCTCGCCGCCATCGCACTGGACCGGGCGCTGCAGCTGCGCCTGGCCGCCCGCCTCCGGGGGAGGAACGCCCGCCGTGACCGTTGAGACCGCCCCCGCCCCGGCCGCGCCGACCGCCGCGTCGGCCCGCCGCGGGCCGACCCTGCCCAGCGGCAGCGTCATCACCACGTTCCTCGTGCTGTTCCTCGTGATCGCCGCGTTCTCGGTCGAGGGCTTCGCCAGCACCCGCAACGCCGGCTTCCTGCTGCTCGACGTCGTCGTCATCGCGCTCATCGCGCTGCCGCTGACGCTGGTCGTGGTCACCGGCGAGATCGACCTGTCGGTGGCCAGCACCGTCGGCCTGTCCAGCGCGGTCATGGGCCAGCTGTGGGTGGCCGGGCTGCCGCTGGAGGCGATCATCCCGCTGGTCCTCGTGCTGGGCGCGGTGCTCGGCGCGGTCAACGGGTTCCTCGTGACCAGGCTGGGGCTGCCCTCGCTGGCGGTCACCATCGGCACGCTGGCGCTCTACCGCGGGCTCGCGTTCGTCGTCCTGGGCGACCAGGCCGTGGCCGACTTCCCGCGTGCCTGGACGACGTGGGCGATCAGCTCGATCGGCTCGACCGGCATCCCCACCGTCGTGCTCCCGCTGCTGGTGCTGGTCGCGGTCACCGCGGTCCTCCTGCACGCCACCCCGGTCGGCCGCTCGCTGTACGCCATGGGCAACAGCGAGGACGCCGCCCGCTTCAGCGGCATCGACGTCGCCCGCACCAAGCTGTGGCTGTTCGTCGCCACCGGCGTGGTCAGCGCGCTCGGCGGCGTCTACTGGACCCTCCGCTACGGCAGCGCCCGCGCCGACAACGCCACGGGCCTGGAGCTGCAGGTCATCGCGGCGATCCTGCTCGGCGGCGTCTCCATCTTCGGCGGCAGCGGCGGCCTGCTCGGCGTCATGGCCGGCGCCCTGCTGCTCGCCTCGGTCCGCAACGCGCTGCAGCTGGTCAACGTGCCCTCGGACGTCCTGAACATCGTCACCGGCGTCCTGCTGATCACCGCCGTCGTCGCGCCGCAGGTCGCCGCCCGGGTCAAGGGCCGGCGACGCCGGGCCCCCGCCTGACCCGCCCCCGCTCCCCACCCACAGCCGCACCACCGCACCACCAGACCCCACCCACCCGAAGAGAGGGACCCCGATGTCGCTGTTCCTGACCAGCCGCCGCCTGCGCGGTGGCCTGACCGGCGTGGCGGTGGCCGCCGTCGTGCTCACCACCGCCGCCTGCGGCGGGACCACCCGCGGCGAGGACGAGGGGAGCAGCGGCGGCAACGACGCCGCCGGCGCCTCCGCGAACCCCGACGCCGAGATCCCCGCGGACCTCGCGATCGCCTTCCTGCCCAAGCAGCTGAACAACCCCTACTTCGACGTCGCCGCCACCGGCGCCGAGCGCGCCGTCGGGGAGGTCGAGGGCGAGTTCAGCCAGGTCGGCCCGTCGGAGGCCAGCGCCTCCTCGCAGGTCAGCTACATCAACACGCTGACCCAGCAGGGCGCCGACGTCATCCTCACCTCGGCCAACGACCCGAACGCCATCTGCAGCGCCCTGGACCAGGCCCGCAGCGGCGGCGCCAGCGTCGTCACGTTCGACTCGGACACGAACCCCGAGTGCCGCGACCTGTTCATCAACCAGGCCACGGCCGAGGGCATCGCGCAGACGCAGATCGACCTCATGGCCGAGCAGATCGGCGGCGCCGGCCAGGTGGCGATCCTGTCGGCGACGGCGAACGCCACGAACCAGAACACCTGGATCGAGCTCATGACCGAGTACGCCGCCCAGGAGTACCCGGACATGGAGATCGTGACGACGGTCTACGGCGACGACGAGGACGAGAAGTCCTTCCAGGAGACCCAGGGTCTGCTGCAGACCTACCCGGACCTCAAGGGCATCATCTCGCCGACCACCGTGGGCATCTCCGCCGCGGCGCGCTACCTGTCCGGCTCGGAGTACAAGGGCCGGGTCGCGCTGACGGGCCTGGGCACCCCGAACCAGATGCGCGAGTTCGTGCAGGACGGCACGGTGACCGCCTTCGCCCTGTGGAACCCCGAGGACCTGGGCTACCTGGCCGCCCACGCCGGCGCCGCGCTGGCCGCCGGCCGGATCACCGGCGAGGAGGGCGAGACCTTCGAGGCCGGTGACCTGGGCGAGTACGAGGTCGGCGCCGACGGCGTCGTCGTGCTCGGCGAGCCCACCGTGTTCAACGCCGACAACATCGACGACTTCGACTTCTGAGTCGTCGCGCCCGGTCCCGCCGCCGGCTCCCCGGCGGCGGGACCGGGACCCCCCGCAAGGAGACCCCCGTGCCCCGCGCCTGCTTCACCCTCCAGGTCCGCCCGGACCGGCTCGCCGAGTACCGCGAGCGGCACGCCGCCGTCTGGCCGGAGATGCTGCGCGCCCTGCGCGACGCCGGCTGGCGCGACTACCGGCTCTACCTGCGCGAGGACGGCCTGCTCGTCGGGATCGTGGAGACCGACGACGGTGTCGGCGGCTTGGCCGCCGCGCAGGCCGCCGTGGACGCCACCGAGGTGAGCGCCCGGTGGGAGGCCTCGATGGCTCCCTTCTTCGTGACCGGCGACGGCTCCGGCAAGGCCGAGCTGCCGCTCGTCTTCGACCTCGACGCCCAGCTGACGGCGCTCGGGGAGACCACCACCGCACCGACGGGAGACCCCTCGTGACCGACCTCGGCACCTCTGACCGCAGGGCCGCCGCGCTCGCCGCGCTGGCCGAGCAGACCATCGAGCTGCCCTCGTGGGCGTTCGGCAACTCCGGCACCCGCTTCAAGGTCTTTGGCCAGCCGGGCGTCGCCCGCGACCCGTTCGAGAAGATCGAGGACGCAGCGGTGGTGCACCGCCACACCGGCGCCGCGCCGCGGGTGTCGCTGCACATCCCGTGGGACCTCGTCGACGACTTCTCCAAGCTCGCCGCGCACGCCGCCGACCTCGGCGTCTCGATCGGCGCGATCAACTCCAACCTGTTCCAGGACGACGACTACCGGCTCGGGTCGCTGACCCACCCGGACAAGGCGGTCCGGGACAAGGCGATCGCCCACCACGCGCAGTGCGTCGACGTCATGCGCGCCACCGGGTCGACCGACCTCAAGCTGTGGCTGCCCGACGGCACGAACTACGCCGGCCAGGACGACCTGCGCGGCCGCCAGGACCGGCTGGCCGACTCGCTCCAGCAGATCTACGCGCTGCTCGACCCGGGCCACCGGCTGCTGCTCGAGTACAAGTTCTACGAGCCCTACTTCTACGCGATGGACATCCCCGACTGGGGCACCTCGCTGCTGCACTGCCTGGCCCTGGGCGACCGGGCCACCGTCGTGCTCGACACCGGCCACCACGCGCCGGGCACCAACATCGAGTTCATCGTCATGCAGCTGCTGCGGGTCGGCCGGCTCGGCGCGTTCGACTTCAACTCCCGGTACTACGGCGACGACGACCTGATCGTCGGCTCGGCCGACCCGTTCCAGCTGTTCCGGATCATGAACGAGATCGTGGCCGCGGACGCGCTGCGCCCGGGGTCGCAGGTCAACTTCATGCTCGACCAGTGCCACAACATCGAGCCGAAGATCCCCGGCCAGATCCGCTCGGTGATGAACGTGCAGGAGGCCACGGCCAAGGCGCTGCTGGTCGACCGCGAGGCGCTGGCCGCCGCGCAGTCCTCCGGTGACGTGCTGGCCGCGCACGGCGCGCTGACCGACGCCTTCTCCACCGACGTCCGCCCGCTGCTGGCGGAGCTGCGCGAGTCGAGGGGCCTCGCCGCCGACCCGTACGCCGCCTACGCCCGCTCCGGCCACCAGGAGCGCATCGCCCGCGAGCGCATCGGCGGCACCCAGGCCTCCTGGGGCGCCTGAGCTCTTCGCCTTTCGCGCGCGAAAGGCACTCCCTCCCATCGCCTTTCGCGCGCGAAAGGCGGTCCCCGGACTCCCGGAAGGAAGCACCCCTCGTGACCAACCCCGTCGTCCGTGAGCTGCTCGAGCGCAGCAACCGGCTGGGCTCCGACCCGCGCAACACCAACTACGCCGGCGGCAACACCTCCGCCAAGGGCACCGAGACCGACCCGGTGACCGGTCAGCCGGTCGAGCTGCTGTGGGTCAAGGGCTCTGGCGGCGACCTCGGCACCCTGCAGGAGTCCGGCCTGGCCGTGCTGCGGCTGGACCGGCTGCGCTCGCTGGTCGACGTCTACCCCGGCGTCGACCGCGAGGACGAGATGGTCGCCGCGTTCGACTTCTGCCTGCACGGCCGCGGCGGCGCCGCCCCCTCGATCGACACCGCGATGCACGGGCTCGTCGACGCCGCGCACGTGGACCACCTGCACCCCGACTCCGGCATCGCCCTGGCGACGGCGGCCGACGGCGAGGCGCTGACCCGCGAGTGCTTCGGCGACCGCGTCGTCTGGGTGCCGTGGCGCCGTCCCGGCTTCCAGCTCGGCCTGGACATCGCCGCGATCAAGGAGAAGAACCCGCAGGCGATCGGCTGCGTCCTCGGCGGCCACGGCATCACCGCGTGGGGCGCCACCGCCGCGGAGGCCGAGGCCAACTCCCTCGACGTCATCCGGACCGCCGAGCGCTTCCTCGCCGAGCGCGGGGAGGCCGAGCCGTTCGGCGCCGTCGTCCCCGGCTTCGAGGCGCTGCCCGAGGACGAGCGCCGGGCGAGGGCGGCCGCGCTGGCGCCGGTCATCCGCGGGCTCGCGAGCACCGACCGGCCCCAGGTCGGCCACTTCACCGACTCCGACGTCGTCCTGGACTTCCTGTCGCGGGAGAAGCTGCAGCCCCTCGCCGCGCTGGGCACCTCCTGCCCGGACCACTTCCTGCGCACCAAGGTGCGGCCGATGGTCGTCGACCTGCCGGCCACCGCGACCACCGACGAGGTGGTGCGGCGGCTGAAGGAGCTCCACGAGGAGTACCGCACCGAGTACGCGGCCTACTACGAGCGGCACGCGACGCCCGACTCGCCGGCGATGCGCGGCGCCGACCCGGCGATCGTGCTGGTGCCCGGCGTGGGCATGTTCAGCTTCGGCGCCAACAAGCAGACCGCGCGGGTGGCCGGCGAGTTCTACGTCAACGCCATCAACGTCATGCGCGGCGCCGAGGCGGTCTCCACCTACGCGCCGATCGACGAGAGCGAGAAGTTCCGCATCGAGTACTGGGCGCTGGAGGAGGCCAAGCTCCAGCGGATGCCGAAGCCCAAGCCGCTGGCCACCCGGGTCGCGCTGGTCACCGGCGCGGCGAGCGGCATCGGCAAGGCCATCGCCGAGCGGCTCGCCGCCGAGGGCGCCTGCGTCGTCGTCGCCGACCTGGACCTGCAGAAGGCCACCGACGCCGCGGCCGGGATCGGCGGCCCCGACGTCGCGATCGGCGTGGCCGCCGACGTGTCCGACGCCGAGGCCGTGGCCGCCGCGTTCCGCGAGGCGGTGCTCGCCTTCGGCGGCGTGGACCTCGTGGTCAACAACGCCGGCCTGTCGATCTCCAAGCCGCTGCTGGAGACCACCGAGCGGGACTGGGACCTGCAGCACGACGTCATGGCCAAGGGCAGCTTCCTCGTCTCCCGCGAGGCGGCCCGGATCATGATCGAGCAGGGGATGGGCGGCGACGTCGTCTACATCTCCTCGAAGAACTCCGTGTTCGCCGGCCCGAGCAACATCGCCTACTCCTCGACCAAGGCCGACCAGGCCCACCAGGTCCGGCTGCTGGCCGCCGAGCTCGGCGAGCACCAGATCCGGGTCAACGGCATCAACCCCGACGGCGTCGTCCGCGGGTCGGGCATCTTCGCCGGCGGCTGGGGCGCCAAGCGCGCCGCGGTCTACGGGGTGCCGGAGGAGGAGCTCGGGCAGTTCTACGCCCAGCGCACGCTGCTCAAGCGCGAGGTGCTGCCCGAGCACGTCGCCGACGCCGTCTTCGCCCTCACCGGCGGGGAGCTCACCCGGACCACCGGCCTGCACGTCCCGGTCGACTCCGGGGTCGCCGCGGCCTTCCTCCGGTGACCCGCGAGCTGTCCCTCGCGGCCGTCGACCTGGGCGCCTCCAGCGGCCGGGTCATGGCCGCGAGGGTCGGCCCGGGGCGGCTGGACCTCACCGAGCTGCACCGGTTCCCCAACCGGCCGGTGCGCACGGCGGGCACGCTGCACTGGGACGTCCTGGGCCTCTACGCCGGCGTGCTCGACGGGCTGCGCGCGGCCGGCCGCGAGGCCGACGGGCTCGACGGCATCGGCATCGACAGCTGGGCGGTCGACGTCGGCCTGCTCGACGCCGACGGCGCGCTGCTGGGCAACCCGGTGCACTACCGCGACGCCCGGCACGAGACCGCGGTGCCGGCGGTGCACGCCGTCGTCCCGCCCGACGAGCTGTACCGGGTCAACGGGCTGCAGCACCTGCCGTTCAACACGGTGTTCCAGCTCGCCGCGATGCGCGGGACGGCGCGGTTCGCCGCCGCCCGGCAGGCGCTGCTCGTCCCGGACCTGCTCGCGTACTGGCTGACCGGCGCGCGGGTCACGGAGGTCACCAACGCCTCCACGACCGGCCTGCTCGACGCGACGACGCGGCAGTGGGCGACCGGCCTGCTCGACCGGCTCGAGCTGCCGCGCGACCTGCTCGCGGACCTCGTGCAGCCCGGCGACGAGATCGGCCGGCTCACCGCGGAGGTCCGCGCCGAGACCGGGCTGGGCGAGGTGCCGGTGGTCGCGGTCGGGTCGCACGACACCGCGTCGGCGGTGGCCGGGGTCCCGGGGCGCGGCGACCGGTTCGCCTACGTCTCCTGCGGCACGTGGTCGCTGGTCGGGGTGGAGCTGGAGAAGCCGGTGCTCACCGAGGCCGGCCGGACGGCGGGCTTCACCAACGAGCTCGGCGTCGACGGCACCGTGCGGTACCTGCACAACGTCATGGGGCTGTGGCTGCTGCAGGAGTCGCTGCGCACCTGGGCGGCGGCCGGGTTGCCGGCCGACCTGCCCGAGCTGCTCGCCGCGGCCGCGCGGGTGCCGGCCTTCACGGCGGTGGTCGACGTCGACGACCCGCGGTTCCTGCCGCCCGGCGACGTGCCCGCGCGCATCGCGCAGGTGTGCACCGAGACGGGGCAGACGCCGCCGCAGAGCCAGGCCGAGACGGTGCGCTGCGTCGTCGACAGCCTGGCCCTGGCCTACCGGCGCACGGTCCGGGCGGCGGTCGAGCTGTCCGGCCGCGACGTCGACGTCGTCCACCTGGTCGGCGGGGGAGCGCGCAACGCGCTGCTGTGCCAGCTCACCGCCGACGCCTGCCAGCGGCCGGTGCTCGCCGGCCCGGTGGAGGCCGCGGCGCTGGGCAACGCGCTGGTGCAGGCCCGGGCGCTCGGGGCCCTCGAGGGCGGGCTGGGGGAGATGCGCCGGCTGCTGCGCACCACGCAGGCGCTGGTGGAGTACCGGCCCTCGGGGTCCGACGCCGGCTGGGCGGCCGCCGAGGCGCGCGTCGCCCGTTGACCGCGGCGGCGGCCCTTGCCCGCGTCCCGGCCGGGCGCGGACCATCGGCCGCACGTGCACGACGGGCGTCGAGGAGGGGCCGTGACCCAGCCGGCTGAGCGTTCCGACGGCGACTACGGCTACGACATGGCCCACGGGGCCGCTGCCGGGGCGGCGCGCGCGCCGGTGCCCCCGGTGGGCGCGGAGCCGGCCGACCGGACCGGGCACGACCCCGGCGGCGACTACGGCTACGACGAGGTGCACCGCTCCTGAGGTCCGGCCGCGCTCGTGCTCTGCCCCCACCGGCGGGGCAGAGCAC
>NZ_JBJGZD010000020.1:0-98905 GCF_054050335.1 Geodermatophilus sp. SYSU D00698 | reverse complement strand
CCCCGGCCCCCGCCCCCGCGACCCCCGGCCCCGGCCCCAAAGGGGCGCCCTCCCGCCCCCCCCCCGCGGGGTGCCCCCGGCCCGCGCTCGCGTGAGCCAGGACGACGGCGCCGCGTCAGCCCTCGGCGAGCTCCGCGGCGGCCAGCCAGTCGGTCTCGACCCGGTCCTTCTCGGCCAGCAGGGTCCGCAGCCGGCCGTCGAGCTCCACGACCCTCGCGTGGTCGGTGGCCGCGGCGGCGAGCTCGGCGTGCAGCCGCTCCTCCTCCGCGCCGAGCTTCTCCAGCCGCCGCTCGAGCCGGGCGGCCTCCTTGCGGGCGGCGCGCACCTCCGCCGCCGAGGGGCCGGCCGGGGCGGGCGCCGGGGCGGCGCCGCCGGCGGGCGCGAGACCGGAGCCGGCCGAGGGCAGTGCTGCCTCACCGGCGGCCCGGCGGGCGAGGTACTCCTCCACCCCGCCGGGCAGCGCGGCCAGCGAGCCGTCGCCCATCAGCGCGACCACCGAGTCGCAGACCCGGTCGACGAAGTACCGGTCGTGGCTGACCACCAGCACCGTGCCGGGGAAGGAGTCGAGCAGGTCCTCGAGCTGGGTGAGCGTGTCGATGTCGAGGTCGTTGGTCGGCTCGTCGAGCAGCAGCACGTTCGGCTCGGCCATGAGCAGGCGCAGCAGCTGCAGCCGCCGCCGCTCGCCGCCGGAGAGGTCGCCGACCGGCGTCCACTGCCGCGACGCCGGGAAGCCGAACCGCTCGGCCAGCGACGACGCGGAGACCTCCTGGTTGCCGATCCGCGCGATGCGGGCGATCTCCTGCACCGCCTCGAGCACCCGCAGCCGCCCGGGCAGCTCGGTGACGTGCTGCGACAGGTACGCGGGCGCCACCGTCTGCCCGCGCACCACCCGGCCGCGGTCCGGCTCGACCTCGCCGACCAGCAGCCGCAGCAGCGAGGTCTTGCCGGCGCCGTTGACGCCGACCACGCCGATGCGGTCGCCGGGGCCCACGTGCCAGGTCAGGTCGCGGAACAGCGCCCGCGGGCCGTCGTCGGAGGGCACGGCGTAGTCGACGTCCTCGACGTCGTAGACGGTCCTGCCGAGCCGCCGGGCGGCGAAGCCCTTCAGCGCCATCGACTCCCGCGGCGGCGGCTCGTCGGCGATGAGCGCCTCGGCCGCCTCGATGCGGAACCGCGGCTTGCTGGTGCGCGCCGGCGCGCCGCGGCGCAGCCAGGCGAGCTCCTTGCGCACCAGGTTCAGCCGCCGCTCCTCGGTCACCGCCGCGACGCGGGCGCGCTCGGCGCGGGCCAGCGTGTAGGCCGCGTAGCCGCCCTCGTAGGCGTGCACCGCGCCGTCGGTGACCTCCCAGGTCTGCGTGCAGACCTCGTCGAGGAACCACCGGTCGTGGGTGACGACGACCAGCGCGCCGACCCGCCGCTTGACGAAGTCGGCCAGCCAGGCCACACCCTCGACGTCGAGGTGGTTGGTCGGCTCGTCGAGCACCAGCAGGTCCAGCGGCCGGATCAGCTGCGCGGCCAGGGCGACCCGCCGGCGCTCGCCGCCGGACATCGGGGCGACCGGGCTGTCCAGGCCGAGCCGGTCGAGCTCCAGGCCGGTCAGCACGCTGCGGACGGCCGGGTCGGCGGCCCACTCGTGCTCGGCGGCGAACAGCGTCCCGGGCAGGACGACGTCGCGGACGGTGGCGCCCGGCGGCAGCGTGCCGGACTGGTCGAGGACGCCGACGGCGAGGTCGCCGCGCCGGGTGACCCGTCCGGAGTCGGGCTCCTCGCGGCCGGTGAGGACGCCGAGCAGCGTGGACTTGCCGCTGCCGTTGCGCCCCACGACGCCGATCCGCTCGCCGGCGGCGACGCCGAGGGAGACGCCGTCGAGCAGCACGGTCGTGCCGTGTGCCTTGGAGACCCGCTCGAGGTTGAGCAGGTTCAGCGGGGCGCTCACGGCCGGGTCCAGGTCATCGGACCCCAGTATCCCCGGCCGCCCGCACGCCCCGGCCGCCCGGGGCGGTCCGCTAGTGGACCCCAAGGCACCCGCAAGCGGCGTCCGGAGAGTCATCGGCAGCACACCCCGGGTGTCCGGGGCGGACGAGCGGAGGACGACATGAGCATGACGGCAGCGGCCCACGACACGGCGTTCCCGGCCCCGGCGCCGGCGGCACCGCGCCTGCGGGCGGTCCCGCCGCTGGCCGAGCCCGCCCCGGGGACGACGGCGCTGTGGTGGGCCCGGCTGCTGCGCCACGGCCCCGGCCCCGTCGAGTACTCGCTGGTGGCGGTCAACTCCGACCGCTTCCCCGACGGCACCCCGGTCGACATGACCGCCGTCGACGCCCGCGGGCGCCGCCCCGCCGGCTGGCAGGTCGACGTCCGGCACCGTGCCTCCGACGGCCGGGTGGTGCGCATCGAGGTCGCCGAGGAGCTGTCGGGGACCTGCCCGCCGATGTGGTTCGCCGAGGTCACCCACGCGACCAGCGCCGTCCCGGCCGCCTCGCTGCTGGCCTTCCGCGGCAACGCCTTCCGGCCCGGCGCGGTCGTCCGCCCGCACGAGGTCGCCGCCGCCGGGGTGAGGATGACCGACCGGATCGCCGAGGTCCGCTGGTGGATCCGCTCCGGCCTGGTCGACGACGTCACCGTCGAGCCGGTGTACCGCGGCCGCGGCGTGGCCCGCACCCTGGTCACCGCCGCCGAGGGGCTGCGCTTCCTGCGCGGCTGGGCGCCGCTGCGCTCCGACGGCCGCCTCACCGACGCCGGCGCCGCCTGGCTGGAGTCCGCCCCGCCCGCGTGGCGGCCGCGGCTGGCCGACCGCACCGAGGTGCTCCCCGACGCCGACACCGAGGAGGAGCTCACCGGCGTCGCCCGGCTGCTCCGGGGCTTCTAGGCGAGCTCCCGGGCGAGGGGCTCCTAGGCCAGCCGGGTGACCTCCACGGTCACCGTGTGCCCGTCGCTGCGCGGGCCCGAGAAGATGCCGGTGAACGGCGGGACGTCGCCGTAGTCGCGGCCGCGGCCCAGGGTCACGTGCCGCGGCCCGATCGGGACGCCGTTGGTGGGGTCGGCGGCGCACCAGCCGCCGTCCCACCACTCCACCCAGGCGTGGCTCTCGCCGGTCACCGTCTCGCCGATGCCGGCCGACGGCCGCGGGTGCAGGTAGCCGGAGACGTAGCGGGCGGGCAGGCCCAGCTCGCGCAGCAGGCCCACGGTGACGTGCGAGATGTCCTGGCAGACGCCCCTGCCCGCCGTCCAGGCCTGCATCGCCGTGGTCCGCACCGACGTCGAGCCGGACAGGTACTCCATGTGCTCGCGGACGAACCGGCACACCGCGGGCCCGGCCTGGTGCGGCGGGGCGTCGCCGACCGCGGCCCGGGCGGCGCGCACCACGGTCGGGTCCATGGCGGTGCGGGGCGTGGGGGCCAGCAGCTCGCCGAAGCGGTCGCGGACCAGCCGGCCGCGGAGGGCGGACCAGCCCACGTGGTCGTGGTCGACGACGTCGGGGCCGGCCTCCACGATCGAGGTCCCGGTGACCACCAGCTCCCGGTGCGGGGTGTGCAGGTCGAAGGCGGTGACCGTCGAACCCCAGTAGTCGCGGTAGGCGAACGCGGTCGCGGCCGGCTCGATCTCCACCCGCGAGCGCAGCGTCGTCTGCCGGCCGCTGTTCTCCGGCGTCAGCCGGGCCTCGTTGTAGGAGGAGCGCACCGGCCCGCCGTAGCGGAACCGGGTGGTGTGCACGACCTGCAGCCGCCAGCGGTCGCCGGGCGGGCGCGGCGCCCGGCCGGGGACCTGGGTCTGGACCTGCGACTGGCTCACGCGACCCCCTCGGGCACCCACACCTGCGGCGCCTGCTCGGTGAAGAACCGGCCGGTGACCGCCGCGCTGGCCAGCGAGCAGGTGCGCTGCAGCTCGTCGAGCCGCTGCGGCAGCCGGTCCAGCAGCTCGGGCGGCGGCATGAACTCGAGCATCGTGCGCGCCCGGCCGACGATCCGGTGCGCCTCGCCGGCCACGCCGATGCGGGTGGCGTCGCGGACGGTGGAGCGCTCCAGCTCGGCCAGGCACGCCTCGGCCTGCTCCAGCGCGGCGAACACCGACCGCGGGAACAGCCGGTCCAGCAGCAGGAACTCCGCTGCGCGGCTGGAGTCGACGACGCCGCGGTAGGTGCGCAGGTAGGGCTCGTAGGCGCCGGTGGAGCGCAGCACCAGCGTCCACGACGGCGCCGCGTCCCCGGCCAGCACGCGGGTGGAGAGGATCCGCGCGGTCATGTCCACCCGCTCCAGCGAGCGGCCGAGGACGAGGAACAGCCAGGACTCGTCGCGGCTCATCGTGGAGTCGGCCAGGCCGAAGACCATCGCCGAGCGCTCGCGGACGAACCGGAACAGCGAGTGCGGCCCGTACCGGCGGGCCATCGTGCGCTGCTGCGGCAGCGCGTTGTGCGTGACGTTGAGCGACTCCCAGATCTCGGCCGAGAGCACCTCGCGGGCGCCGCGGGCGTTCTCCCGCGCCGCCGACAGCGCCCCGACGATCGAGCTCGGGCTGTCCCGCTCGAAGGCCAGGGTCGCGAGCACCCGCTCGGTGTCGGCCTCCTCCTCGGGCACGCCCGCGCCCATGAGGCCGAGCAGGTTCGCGCAGGCCCGCCGCTCGTCGATCCACGGGTCCTCGACCAGCCGCTGGGTGTGCACGTCGAGGATCCGGGCGGTGTCGTCGGCGCGCTCGACGTACCGGCCGATCCAGAACAGCGACTCCGCGATCCGGCTCAGCACGGCGTCTCCCCCAGGGTCTGCTGCTGCTGTTGCGACTGGCCGGCGACGGCGTCCTCGAACGGGCCGGGGTCCTGGCCGGGCGGGTCGCCGGGCAGGTCGGCGGCGGTGAACTCGATCCGGGTGCGCGCCGGCGGCTCGTCGTCCTCGGGCGCCGGCCGCGGCGGGCTGAACACCCACGTGTCCTTCGAGCCCCCGCCCTGGCTGGAGTTGACCACCAGCTCGCCCTCGGGCAGCGCCACGCGGGTCAGCCCGCCGGGCAGCACCCAGACCCGCTCGCCGTCGTTGACGGCGAACGGCCGCAGGTCGACGTGCCGCGGGGCGATCCGGCCGCCCACCAGCGTCGGCGACGTCGACAGCCCGATCGGCCGCTGCGCGATCCAGTCGCGGGGCCGGGCGCGGACCTTCTCCGCCAGCTCGGCGAGCGTCGCGTCGTCGGCGCGCGGGCCGATGACGATGCCCTTGCCGCCCGAGCCGTCGACCGGCTTGAGCACCAGCTGGTCGAGGCAGTCGAGCACCCAGCGCACGGTGTCCTCGTCGTCGAGCCGGTGGGTCTCGGCGTTGTCGAGGACCGGCTCCTCGGCGAGGTAGTAGCGGACGAGGTCGGGCACCCAGGTGTAGAGCAGCTTGTCGTCGGCGACGCCGTTGCCGACGGCGTTGGCGATGGTCACCCGGCCGGCGCGGGCGGCGTTGAGGACGCCGGCGCAGCCGATCACCGAGTCGGGACGGAAGTGCACCGGGTCGAGGAAGTCGTCGTCGATGCGCCGGTAGATGACGTCGACGCGGCGCTGGCCGTCGGTGGTGCGCATGCTCACCTGGTTGCCGGCGCACACCAGGTCGCGGCCCTCGACCAGCTCCACGCCCATCTGCCGGGCCAGCAGCGCGTGCTCGAAGTAGGCGGAGTTGTAGACGCCCGGGGTGAGCAGGACGACGGTCGGGTCGCTGACGTTCGGCGGCGCCGAGGCCTTGAGCGCCTCGAGCAGGCGGGTCGGGTAGTCCGCCACCGGCTCGATGCGGTGGTCGGCGAACAGCTCGGGCAGCACCTGGCTCATCGCCGCGCGGTTGGTGATGACGTAGCTGACCCCGGACGGCGAGCGCAGGTTGTCCTCGAGCACCCGGAAGTCGCCGGCCTCGTCGCGCACCAGGTCGATCCCGGCCACGTGCACCCGCACGCCGTTGGGCGGCACCAGCCCGTGCGCCTGCCGGTGGAAGTGCGCGCTCGTCGTGACCACGCTGCGCGGCACGACGCCGTCGGCGAAGACCTCGCCCGCGCCGTACACGTCGGCGAGGAAGGCCTCCAGCGCGTGCACCCGCTGGGCCACGCCGCGCTCGACGACCGCCCACTCGTCGGCCCCGATCACCCGCGGCACGATGTCCAGCGGGAAGGGCTGCTCCTCGCCGGCGTGGGCGAAGGTGACCCCGGCGTCCCGGTAGGTCTGCGACAGCAGGTCCGCGCGCGCGGCGAGCTCCTCGCCGGCCATCGGCTGCAGCGACGCGAACAGCCCGGCGTAGGCCGGCCGGGGCTGCGCCGGGCCGCCGAACATCTCGTCCCACTGCTCCCCGAGTGGGTAGCCGTCGAAGAGGTCCGCCATGGTCCGGAACCTAGTTCGGGCGTGTGTCCGGCGCGTTTCCGGACGGCGACGACGCGCCGGGGCGGATTGCTCGACCTGCGAGAACATTGCGCGCCACCTACCGTCGGCCGGGTGCCCCTCCCCGCCGTGACCTGGCCGGACGTCGAGCGGCGGGCGGCCACCGTCCCCGGCGGGGAGGTCCGCCGCGTCGGGGGCACCGACGCCCTGACCGTGCGCGGCCTGGTCACCGACTCCCGGCGGGTGGCGCCCGGCTCGCTGTTCGCCTGCGTCCGCGGCGCGGTCAGCGACGGGCACCGGCACGCCGGGGCCGCCGCGCGGGCGGGTGCCGCGGCGCTGCTGGTGGACCGACCGGTCGACGTCGCGCTGCCGCAGCTGCGCGTCTCCTCGGTGCGCGCCCAGCTCGGCCCGCTCGGCGCGCTGCTCGCCGGCGACCCGGCGCGCGCCCTGCGCCTGGTCGGGGTGACCGGCAGCAACGGCAAGACGACGACCGGCGCGCTCGTGCGCGGGGTGCTCGACGCGGCGGGCGCCCGCACCGGCGTCGTCGGCACGCTCGGCGCGTCCGTCGGCACCCGCTCGCGCGGGACGGCGCTGACCACGCCCGAGGCCCCGGAGCTGCACGAGCTGCTGCGCTGGATGGTCGACGCCGGGGCGCGGCGGGCCGTCGTCGAGGCGTCCTCGATCGCGCTGGACGTGGGCCGCATCGACGGGCTGCGCTTCGACGTCGCGGTGTTCACCGGCTTCGAGGAGGACCACCTCGACCACCACGGCACCCTCGAGCAGTACTGGGCGAGCAAGGCGCGGCTGTTCGAGCGCGACCGCGCGGCGGCCGGCGTCGTGGTGGTCGACGAGCCGTGGGGCCGGCGGCTGGCCGACCAGGCGCCGGTGCCGGTGACCCGCGTGGGCTCGGCCGCGGACGCCGACGTCCGGGTCCTGGGCTGGCGCACCGGCGTCGGCGGCACCGACGTGCTGCTGGCCGACGACACCGGCGGCCACCGGGTGCACAGCCCGCTGGTCGGCCGGGTGCACGTGACCAACCTGGCCGCGGCGTGGGCCACCGGGCGGGTGCTCGGGGTGGACCCGGTGCGGATCGCCGACGGCCTGGCCACGGTCGCGCCGCCGCGGGGGCGCAACACCGTGCTCGGCGGGCGCGGGCGGCCGCTGGTCGTCGTGGACTACGCGCACACCCCGCGCGCGCTGGCCGCGGCGGTCACCACCGCCCGCGACCTGTGCCGGCCCGGCGGCCGGGTGCACCTCGTGCTCGGCGCCCGCGGCCGCCGCGACCGGTACAAGCGGCAGGGCCTGGGCGAGTCCGCCCGCGCGGCCGACGTCGTCTGGCTGACCAACGAGGGCAGCCACGGGGAGGACCCGGCGGCGATCGTGGCCGAGCTGCGGGTCGGCCTGCTGGGGGCGGACGCGGCCGTGCGCACCGTCCCGGACCGGCGCGCGGCGATCCTGGCGGCGGTGCGCGCCGCCGGCCCGGCCGACGTCGTCCTGCTCGTGGGCCGCGGGCACGAGACCCGGGTGCTCGACACGGCCGACCCGCGCGACGCCGTCCACCTCGACGACGCCGAGGTCGCCACCACCGCGCTGATCGCCGAGCACGGCCCGCCGGTGGTCGCCGCCGAGGGCGAGCTCGCCTCCTGACCCGCCCCTCCCCGCGGCCGGCGTCAGCGCGCCTCGGCGACCCCGAGCCACGGCCGCAGCGCGCCGTCGGCGAGCAGCCGGCCCACCCGGCGGGACTGCTCCTGCGCCTCGCGCCAGCGCGGGTCCTCCCCGTGCCGGCGGGCCACCTCGGCGTCGACGGCGTCGGCCCGTCCGCTCCACTCCGGCGGGCTGTCCCCGAGGTCCGCGGTCGCGGTCTCCCCCAGCCGGAACCCGGCCGCGGCCAGCAGCTCCGCCAGTTCGCGCTCGCCGGGGAACTCGTTGCCCTCCGGCAGCGGCGGCGGCAGCGGACCGACGGCGACGAAGACCAGCAGGCCCAGCCGGCCGCCGTCGGCCAGCACCCGGCGCAGCTCGGCCAGCGCACCGGGCTTGTCGGCGGTCGTGCACAGCACCCCGAGGCACCACGCCGCGTCGAACGCGGCGTCGCGGAAGGGCAGCCGCTGGGCCACCGCCGTGACCGACGGCAGGCCGAACAGCCGGGCGGCCGCCCGCGCCGCGGTGTGCATCGGCTCGGCGCACACGGGCCGGACCCCGCGGTCGGCGGCCAGCCAGCCGGCCGGCCCGCCGACCCCGGCGCCGGCGTCGAGCACCCGGCTGCCCGGGCGCAGCGCCAGCCGGTCGGCCAGCCAGCGCAGCGCGCCCTCGCTGCCGCTGCCCCGGCACCCGGCCGGGATGGCGTGCCCGGCTCCCAGCGCCCGCACCGCCTCCTCGGTCCAGCCGGCGACGTCGCCGAACTCGGCCTCCATCGCCTCGCTCTCCAGCTCGCTCACGCGACCTCCCGGACGGCGGCGGCGACCTCCGCCTTGACCTGCGCCCCGGCGTCCTCCCCGCCGCCCGCGGCCGGGCCGGAGAGGTTGACCCCGACGACCCCGGGGACCGCCAGCAGCGCCCGGGCCTCGGCCACCGCGGCCGCGATGCCGGCCGCCCGGGGGTCCGGGGCCGCGAGCACGCGCTCGACCGTCGCGTCGTCCACGTGCAGGCCGGGGAACCCCTGGAGCACCCGGGCCGACCGCTCGTCGGTGTAGACCGCCACCGCGGCGACGAACGGCAGCGTGGCCCCGGCCCGGCGGGCCGCGGCGACGAAGACCGCCACCTCGGCCGGCGTGCGCACGTGGTTGAGCACGCACAGCTGCGCGCCGGCCCGCTGCTTGTCCGCCACCCGGGCGGGGCGCCGGTGCACCGGCGGCGCGGACGGCGACTCCGGGACGGCGACCGGCAGCCCGGCGGTCGCCGCGAGCGCGGCCAGCCGGACGCCGTCGAGGTCGAAGACCTGGGTGGCGCCGGGCCGGACGCCGGGGCCGCGGGCGTCGCCGGTCACGCAGAGGACGCCGTCGACGCCGACGGCGGCCAGGCCGGCCAGCTCCTGCTCGAGGACGACGCGGTTGCGGTCCCGGCAGGCCAGCGTGGTCCACGGCCGGCCGCCGGCCTGCAGGACCTCCGCGGCGACGAGGGTGGGCGGGAAGTCCGGGCGGTTGGCGTGCTCGCCCACCAGCAGCCCATCGGAGACGGGGGCCAGCGCCCCGACCACCCGGCGCAGGGAGGCCGGGTCGTAGGGCGCCACGCTGAGGTCGGTCAGCACGACGGGCCGGGTGCGGGCGCGGTCGAGCAGACCGCCCGGCCGGGGCGGCGCGGGGGGCGGCGCCGGCGCGTCCCACGCCGGCGCGGGGTCGTCGACGAAGACGCACCGCTCCTCGGCGACCTCGCAGCGGCCGTCGTCCCGGACCCCGCCGCACGGACCGAAGACCATGCGCTTCGGGCAACCGGACCGCCGGCCGACCTCGTCCACCCCCGGGACGTGACCGGTGTGCGGGCGGGCGAAACGACCGGGAACAGATCCGCCGCACGCGGTGCTGTGGTCGCCACTGGTTGAGAGCTCAACTGAGGAGGCCGGCGATGCCCGCCGTCACCGTCGAGGACCCCACCACCCTGCCGCGCGTCCCGCTGCCCGGGCCGGGCACGGTCCGCCGCCGCACCCGCTCGGTGACCACCGCGCCGTCGGGCCTCGAGGGCGAGGGCTTCCCGGTCCGCCGCGCCTTCGCCGGGGTCGACCTGCGCGACCTGGACCCGTTCCTGCACATGGACCAGATGGGCGAGGTCGAGTACGCCCCCGGTGAGCCCAGGGGCACGTCCTGGCACCCGCACCGCGGCTTCGAGACCGTCACCTACATCCTCGACGGCACCTTCGAGCACGCCGACTCGCACGGGGGCGGCGGCACGATCGGCGACGGCGACACGCAGTGGATGACCGCCGGCGGCGGCGTGCTGCACGTCGAGCGGCCGCCGGAGCACCTCGTGGTCAGCGGCGGGCTGTTCCACGGCCTGCAGCTCTGGGTGAACCTGCCGCGGGCGCAGAAGTGGGTGCAGCCGCGCTACCAGGACCTGCGCGCCGACCTGTCGGTGCTGCTGGCCAGCCCCGACGCCGGCGCGTTGCTGCGGGTCATCGCCGGCGACGTCGCCGGGCACCGCGGGCCGGGCTCGACGTACACGCCGATGGCGATGGTGCACGCCACCGTCTCCCCCGGCGCGACGCTCGACCTGCCGTGGGACCCCTCGTTCAACGCACTGGTCTACGTCCTGTCCGGCGCCGGCTCGGTCGGCATCGACGGGGCGCCGGTGCGCACCGGCCGGCTCGCCGTCCTCGGCCCCGGCGACACGGTGACCGTCCGCGGCGCGGTGCGGCAGGAGTCGCGCACGCCGGCGCTCGACGTCGTCGTCCTCGGCGGGCGGCCGATCCGTGAGCCGGTCGCGATGTACGGGCCGTTCGTCATGAACACCCGGCAGGAGCTGCTCGACGCGTTCGCCGACTCCCGGGCCGGCCGGCTCGGCAGCATCCCGGCCACCTACGCGCACGCCGCCGTGCGCGGCGGGACGGGGCAGTGAGCACCGGACGGTGAGCAGCGGACGGTGAGCAGCGGACGGTGAGCAGCGGACGGTGAGCACGGCCCCGGTGGCGGCTTCCGCGCCGCCGCCGGGGCCTGCATGCTGGCCGCGACCGCCGACCGAGGAGCCCCCGTGCCCGTCTTCCCGCCCGTGCCGCTGGCCGACTGGGCCGACACCAAGGACACCCTGCACCGGTTCCTGCAGGTCGTGGGCAAGCTGCGGCTGGCCAACGCCCCGCGGCGCAACCACTGGTGGCACGTCCCCTTCCACCTCACCGGCCGCGGCCTGACCACCCGGCCGATGGGCTTCGACCCCGTCTTCGCCGTCGACCTCGACCTGGTCGACCACCGGCTCGAGATCGCCGTGGCCGACGGGCGGCGGACGTCGTTCCCGCTGCCCGGGCTGAGCGTGGCGGCCTTCTACCGGCAGCTGCTCGGCAGCCTGTCGGCGCTGGGCCTGCCCGCGACCGTCGAGCTGCCCGTCCCCTTCGACCTGGCCGACCGCACGCCGTTCGCCGAGGACGAGCACCACGCCGCCTACGACCGCGCCGCGGTGACCCGCTACTGGGTGGTGCTCGGCCAGGTGGCCCAGGTGCTCGAGGAGTTCGCCGGCCGCAGCTACGCCAAGACCAGCCCGGTGCACCACTTCTGGCACACCTTCGACCTGGCCGTCACCCGCTTCTCCGACCGCCGGGTGGAGCAGCCGGACACCGTCGACCCGGTCACCCGCGAGGCCTACTCGCACGAGGTGATCAGCGCCGGCTTCTGGTTCGGCGACGACCAGGTCCCGGAGCCGGCGTTCTACTCCTACACCGCGCCCGAGCCCGCGGGCCTGGCCGAGGAGCCGCTGCGGCCGGCGGCGGCGCGGTGGATCGACAGCCGCGGCGCCCACCTCGCGCTGCTGCCCTACGAGGACGTGCGGGCGGCGGCCGACCCGCGCGCCACCGTCCTGGAGTTCCTGGACAGCGCCTACGCCGCCGGCGCCCGCCGCGCCGGCTGGGACCTGGCCGCGCTGCGCTGCCCGACCGCGCCCGAACCCCGCTGACCCTGCCCGCCGTCCGCCGTCCGGAGGTCCGCCCATGAGCAACACCGAGCCCCGCCCCACCCCGCGCGAGGTGGGTGGCCTGGACGGCACGGCCGCCGGTCCGGCCCTCGACCTGCTGCCCGCCAAGGAGGTGCCGCTGGGGGAGAACACCGTCGTCCGGCGGCTGCTGCCGACTCTCGGCCGCCGGATGGTCGGCGCCTGGGCGTTCGTCGACCACTACGGCCCCGACGACGTCGCGGCGACCTCCGGCATGCAGGTGACCCCGCACCCGCACACCGGGCTGCAGACGGTGTCCTGGCTGCTCCAGGGCACCGTGCACCACCGCGACTCGCTCGGCAGCGACGTCACCTTCGGCCCCGGCCAGCTCGCGCTCATGACCGCCGGGCACGGCATCGCGCACTCCGAGCAGTCGCCGGTGCCGCACCCGCGGTTCCTGCACGGCGCCCAGCTGTGGGTGGCGCTGCCCGACGCCACCCGCGACACCGCGCCGGCCTTCGAGCACCACGCGACGCTGCCCGGGTTCACCTCCGACGGGCTGACCGCGACGGTGCTGATGGGCGGGTTCGGCGGCGCGGTGTCGCCGGGCACCGCGCACACGGCGATCGTCGGCGTCGACCTGGACCTGGCCGCGGGCGCCGACGTCGAGGTGCCGCTGGAGCCGGACTTCGAGCACGCGCTCCTCGGCGCCTCGGGCGGGGCCGACGTCGAGGGCGCGCCGCTGGCGCACGGGGCGATGGTCTACCTGGGCACCGGCCGGCGGTCGGTGCGGATCCGGACCGAGGCGGCCACGAGGCTGCTGCTGCTCGGCGGCGAGCCGTTCGAGGAGCGGCTGGTCATGTGGTGGAACTTCGTCGGCCGCTCCGGCGAGGAGATCGCCGAGTACGCCGAGCGGTGGAACGACGGCGACCCGCGGTTCGGCGTCGTCGCCGGGTTCGACGAGGACCAGCGGCAGCTCGCGCCGGCGCTGCCGCCGGTGCCGCTCAAGGCCCGGGGGCGGATCCGGTGACCGCCGACGAGCGGCACCTGGCCTTCGTGGCGGAGCACCACATGGGCGTGCTGGCCACGGTCAAGCGCGACGGGCGGCCCCAGGTGTCCACCGTCGGCTACGCCTACGACCCGGAGCGGCGGCTGTTCCGGATCTCGGTGACCGCGGACCGGGCCAAGACGCGCAACCTCCGGGCCGACCCGCGGCTCACCCTGCACGTGACCTCGCGCGACCTCTGGTCGTGGGTGGCCGTCGAGGGCACCGCGGAGCTCACCCCGGTCGCCGCCGACCCGCACGACGCCACGGTGGAGGAGCTCGTCGCCTACTACCGCGGCATCTCCGAGGAGCACGAGGACTGGGACGACTACCGCCGGGCGATGGTGGCCGAGCGGCGCCTGGTCGTCCGGTTCACCCCCGAGCACACCTACGGCCAGCTGCCCGGCTGACCCGGCCTCGCGCGCCCGGCGGCTCCTCCGGCAGGGAGGAGCCGGTTGTCTCCCGGAGCCGCGTCAGAAGCGGCCGCCGCCGCTGCGGCCGCGGCTGCGCGAGCCGCCGAAGCTGCCGCCCCGCGGCCGCCCGCCACTGCTCCCCAGGCCACCACCGAAGCCACCGCCGAGGCCCCCGCCCCCGTGGCCCCGGCCGTGCCCGCCGCCGAAGCCGCCGGCCAGGATGCCGCCGAGCACGAGGCTGCCGAGGTCGACGCCGCCCCGCCCGCCGCCGTACCCCGGCGCGTAGCCCGGCCCGTACCCCGGCCCGTAGCCGCCGCCGTAGCCGCCGCCGTACCCGCCGCCGTACCCGCCGCCGTAGCCCGAGGACCACGTGGCGACGTCGGACTGCGCGAGCTGCAGCGCCGACTGCGCGAGCTGGTCGGCCAGCTGCGCCTCCCGCAGCGCGCCCTCGGGGTCGGTGCGCCCGGTGCCGACGGCGGCGTCGAGGTGGCGCTGCGCCTCGGCCAGCCGCGTGCGGGCCTCGGGGCCGACCGCGCCGCGCCGGGTGTCGACGAAGTCCGCCGCGGCGGCCACCGCCGAGCGGGCCCGCAGCAGCGTCTGGTCCAGCGCCGCGGCCGCCCGGCGGGCCCGGGTCTGCGCGTCCCGGGCGACGGCGAGCGCCTGCTCCAGCGCGACGTCGGCCTCCTCCAGCCGGCGCAGCGCGGTGAGCGGGTCGGGCAGCGCGCCGTCGCCGGAGCCCATGGCCTCCTCCGCCGCGGCGAGCCCCGCCTCGGCCCGGGCCACCTGCGGCCGCAGCCCGCCGGCGTTCCCGGAGGCCACCAGGGCGCGTGCCTCGGCGAGGTCCTCCTCGGTCTCGGCGCGGACGGCGGGCAGCCGGGCGGCGGCCTCCTCGAGGTCGCGCTCGAGCCGGGCGACGGCGTCGAGCAGCGTGCCGACCTGGGCCACCGCGTCCTCGGCCGCCCGCAGGTCGCCCACCGCCTCGCCGGAGCGGCCGGCGTCGAGCGCGGCCCGGGCCTCGGCGACCTCCTGCTCGGCGGCGGCCAGCCGCGCGCGGGCCTGGTCGAGGTTGTCGGCCACCGGCGCCAGGGCGGACGCCGCGTACCGCCGCTGCAGCCGGGTCATCCGCTGCTCGTCCTGCGGCAGCCGGCCGTGCAGCGCGGTGATCCGCGGGCCCAGCGCCTCCAGCGCCTGCGGGGCGGTGCGCTCGAGGTCGCGCAGCTGCTCGAAGGCCTGCGCCTGCTCGTCGAGCCGGGCGTCGGCGGCCGCGGTGAGCTGCAGGATCTCGCCCAGGATCCGCCGCCGCGCCGGCTCGTCCTCCGGGATCTCGTCGTCGAGCTGCTGGCGCAGCGTGAAGGCGCGGGTGAGCTCCTGCCGCGACTGCCCCAGCGCCTCGGTGAACCCGGCGACGGCGGCCTCCCCGTACTGCAGCCGGGCGAAGTCCAGGTCCAGCTGGGAGGTCTTCACCGCCTCGTCGAGGTCGAGCAGCGCGGCGCCGGCCCGGCCCTGCAGCTCCTCGGTGGGCACACCGGCGTTCGGGTCGGGCCGCTCGATCCGCGTCGTCGGGGGCGGCGTCCCCTGCCGGCGGCGCCGCGAGCGCGCCACCAGGTAGGCACCTCCGCCGACGACGGCGACCCCTCCGACGACGGCGGCGGTGACGGCCCCCGAGCCGCCGTCGGAGCCGGAGCCCGCCGGGTCGCCGACGCCCTCGGCGAAGGCCACCCCGGCGCCGGCCCAGTCGTCGGCGCCGAGCTCGGGCTCGACGTCGCGCGCGAGGAACTCCTCGACCTCCGCGTCCGTCTGCGGGAACGCGTCGTCGACCCAGTAGCCGTAACGCCGGTCGTCCACCGCGACGGCGAACAGCACGTCGGTCGACCCGAGCCCGGACGCCTCCGCGGTGGCCTGCGCCCACGCCCCCTGGTCGATGCCGTCGAAGCTGGCCACGAAGACGACGAACGCCTGCGTGCCGTCCTCGGCCTGCCGCTCGTCGACCGCCTGCTGCACCTGCGCGAGTCCCCCGGAGCCGAGCACGCCGGCGCGGTCGGTCACCTCGTCGGGGACGTCGAAGGGCGGCTCGGCCAGCGCCGGGCTGCCGCCGGCGACCAGGACCGCGGCCGTGACTGCGAGGACCCCCATCAGCCGGCGCACGGTCCCGACCCTAGGTGGGCGCCTCCCTTTCGGCGGGATGGGACGGGCACGACCGGGTAGGGGGCGGTCGACCGAGTCCCGACCCGAGGAGGACCACCCGTGAGCGAGACCGACCGCATCCCCGCCGACCGGCTGCCCCCGGGGACGGTGGGCCGGGCCGGGAGGTGGGCGGTGGGCAACCGCGACGGCGAGTACTTCGCCGTGTCCCGCCGCTGCCGCCACCAGCTCGCCGACCTCTCCGAGGGGTCCCTCGACGAGGACGGCTGCCTGGTCTGCCCGTGGCACCAGAGCCGGTTCGACGTGCGCACCGGCGAGATGGTCGAGGGCCCGCGCGGCTTCCTCGGCTACCACGGGCCCACGCCGGGCTACACCCAGTTCGTCCGGGGCTACGCGAAGGTGCTGCGGCTGCGGGTGAAGCGGGCGCTGCGCCGCGGCGACGACGTCGTCGTGGAGGACTGAGGCCTAGGTCCGCTCGATCGGCGCGTCGAGACCCTGCACGAGGGCATCGCTCTCCGGGCTCTCCGCGCCGGTCGGGCGGACGCTGACGCCCTGTGTCGCGGCGACCTCCTCCGGCGAGCGCGGCGCGAGCAGCCCGTCGCGGATCTCCTCCGCCCAGTGGCAGGCCACCAGGTGCCCGGTGCCCAGCTCGCGCAGGACGGGCGCCTCGTCGTCGCAGCGGGTGTCCTGCCGCCACGGACACCGGGTGTGGAAACGGCAGCCGCTGGGCGGGTTGGCCGGCGACGGCAGGTCCCCGGCCAGCAGGATCCGCTCGCGGCTCTCCTCGACCACCGGGTCGGGCACCGGGACGGCGCTCATGAGCGCCCGCGTGTACGGGTGCAGCGGCTCGGTGTAGAGGACGTCGGAGGGAGCCTGCTCGACGAGTGAGCCCAGGTACATGACGCCGACGACGTCGCTGATGTGCCGGACCACCGCGAGGTCGTGCGCGATGACGAGGTAGGTCAGGCCCAGCCGCTCCTGCAGCTCCTCGAGCAGGTTGACCACCTGCGCCTGCACGCTGACGTCGAGCGCGGAGACCGGCTCGTCGGCGATGAGCAGGTCCGGCTCGAGGGCGATCGCCCGGGCGATGCCGATGCGCTGACGCTGCCCCCCGGAGAACTCGTGCGGATAGCGCCGCAGCGCGGCCGACGGCAGGCCGACCGCGTCGAGCAGCGTCCGGATCCGCTCGGCGATGCCCTGCCGGCCACCGCCCAGTCCGTGGGCGACGAGCGGCTCGGACAGGAGCGACTCGACGTTCTGCCGGGGGTCGAGGCTGCCCAGCGGGTCCTGGAAGACCATCTGCATGCGGCGGCGCATCGTCCGCAGCGGCTCCCCCGACAGGGAGGCGACGTCGGTCCCGTCGAAGACGACCCGCCCGCCGGTGGGCTCGACCAGGCGCAGGACGGCGCGCCCGAGGGTGGACTTGCCGCAGCCGGACTCCCCCACCAGGCCGTACGTGGTGCCGCGGCCGATGCTCAGGTCGACGCCGTCGACGGCGCGGACGTGCCCCACGGTGCGGTTGACGAGGACCCCCCGCTTGATCGGGAAGTGCACCTGGAGGCCCTCGACCCGCAGCAGCGGGTCGGCGGACGGGGCGGCGGTCATCGGGCGGCTCCGGACGCGGTGGCCCCGGCCGGGGGCCCGGGGTACTCGAGGGGGTGCCGGCAGCGCAGCTCGCGGCCGGGTCCGTCGTACTCCAGCGGCACCGTGCTGCCCGCGACCTCGGTGAGGCAGTCGTCCTGGGCGTTGTCGCACCGCGGCGCGAACGCGCAGCCCTCGGCCCAGGGGATGGCGTCGCGCGCGGAGCCGCGGATGGGGTGCAGCGGCGCGCCGCGAGCGCCGTCCAGCCGCGGGACGGAGGCCAGAAGGCCCCCCGTGTAGGGCTGGCGGGGTCGGGCGAACAGGTCGTGCCGGTCTGCCGACTCGATGATCCGGCCGGCGTACATGACGTGCACCCGGTCGCAGAGCCCCGCGACCACGCCCAGGTCGTGGGTGATCATCACCAGCGCCGTCCCCGACTCGACGACGAGCTCGCGCAGCAGCTCGAGGATCTGCGCCTGGATCGTCACGTCGAGCGCGGTCGTGGGCTCGTCCGCGATGAGCAGCCGGGGCGCGCAGGCCAGCGCCATGGCGATCAGCGCCCGCTGCCGCATGCCGCCGGAGAGCTGGTGCGGGTACTCCTTGAGCCGGCGCCGGGGATCGGGGATGCCGACGCGGTCGAGCAGGCGGGTGGCCTCGTCGACGGCGTCCTTCTTCGACAGCTCCCGGTGCTGGAGGAGGACCTCGGTGACCTGGGTCCCGATGGGAACCGTCGGGTTCAGGGAGGACAGCGGGTCCTGGAACACCATGGCCATGTCCGCGCCCCGCCGGTCCCGCAGCTCCCGTTCGGGAGCACCGAGCAGCTCAGCGCCGTCGAGCCGGACCGACCCGCCGACCTCCACGCCGCGGCGCGGCAGCAGGCCCATGACCGCGAGGGACGTCACCGACTTGCCGCAGCCGGACTCACCGACCAGCCCGATCGTCTCACCCGGCGCCACGCCGAAGCTGACGCCGTCGACCGCCCGCGTCGGCTGCTCGCCGCGCCGCGTGAACGTGACGGTGAGGTCCTCGACCTCGAGCACGGGCAGGCCGGTGCGGTCGGCGGACCGGGGCGGCAGCTCCTCGATGGTCAGCGGGCTCACCTCCGGAACTTCGGGTCGAGCGCCTCGCGCAGCGACTCGCCGAGCAGGGTGAAGCCGAGCGCGACGACGATGATGCACAGGGCCGGGTAGATCGCCAGCTCCGGCCGGACGGACAGGAAGTCCTGCGCGTTGGACAGCATGGCCCCCCACTCCGGCCGGGCCAGGTCGGGGTCGCCCAGGCCGAGGAAGGACAGGGCCGCGGCCTCGATGATCGCCGTCGCCAGTGACAGCGTCGTCTGGACGATCACCGGCGACAGCGAGTTGGGCAGGACGTGGCCGAAGACGATCCGGCCGCGCTTGATGCCCAGGGCCTGGGCGGCGAGGACGTAGTCGCTGTTCCGCTGGCTCAGCATCGACCCGCGCAGCAGCCGGGCGAAGACCGGGACCTGGGTCACCGCGATCGCGATCATCAGCGACCACTGGTTCTGGCCCAGGAGCACCGAGATGCTGATCGCCATCAGCAGGCTCGGGATGGACAGGACGATGTCGACGAACCGCATGATCACGGTGTCGACCCAGCCGCCGAACGCGCCGGCCAGGACACCGAGGGACATGCCGACGACGACGCCGAGCAGCGTCGACACCACCCCGATGAGCAGCGACTGGCGGGAGCCGACGATCAGCCGCGACAGCAGGTCGCGGCCGAGCTCGTCGGCGCCGAGGGGGAAGCCCGCCTGGGCACCGGGGATGTAGCCGGGGCGGATCTCCGACAGCAGCGTCTGCGCCAGCGGGTCCCGCGGGGCCAGCAGCGGCGCGAACGCCGCGACCACCAGGAACACGACGACGATGACCGCGCCGAGGATCGCCACCGGGTTGCGCCGCAGCCGGCGGAACGCGCTGCGGGTGAGCGAGACGCCGCCCTCCCCCTCGGGCACCTGGCCGGCGCGGGCGGCCAGCTCGTCGATCCGCCGCCGGCGGACGTCGCCCACCGCGGTCATCGGCCCTCCCCCTGGTTCACGAGACCCTGACCCGGGGGTCGAGCAGCCCGTAGGAGATGTCGACCAGCAGGTTCACCAGCACGTACATGATGGCCAGCATGAGGACGAAGCCCTGCAGCAGCGCGTAGTCCCGCTGGAAGATCGCGTCGTAGATGGCCGACCCCACCCCGCCGAAGGCGAACACCGTCTCGGTGAGCACCGCCCCCGACAGCAGCAGGCCCGTCTGCAGGCCGATCGTCGTCGAGACGGGCAGCAGCGCGTTGCGCAGGACGTGGCGGCGCCGGACGGTCGCCGTCGCCAGGCCCTTGGCGTTCGCCGTCCGCACGTAGTCCTCGTTCACCACGTCCAGGACCGAGGCCCGGGTGATGCGCACGATGATGGCCAGCGGGATCGTGCCGAGCGCGATCCCGGGCAGGATCAGGTGCTCGAAGGCGTCCCAGGCGGCGTCCCACTCGCGCGTGAGCAACCCGTCCAGCACGTAGAAGTTGGTGACCCGGGTGGCGTCGATGCGCACCTCCTGGCGGCCGGAACCGGGCAGCCAGCCCAGCTCGACGGCGAACAGCAGGCGCAGCAGGTAGGCCAGGAAGAAGACCGGGATGGCGACGCCGAGCAGCGAGCCGATGACCGACGCCGAATCCAGCCAGCTGCCGTGGCGTCGGGCGGCCAGGTACCCCAGCGGGATGCCGACGCCGATCGCGAAGACCATCGCGAACAGGGTCAGCTCGATGGTTCCGGGCATCCGCTCGAGAAATTCCTCGGTGACCGGGCGCCCGGTGCGCGCGGAGTTGCCGAAGTCCAGCTGTACGGCGCGGCCGAGGAAGCGCAGGTACTGCACGTAGAGCGGCTGGTCGAGTCCGAACAGCTCGTTGTAGCGGGCGACCGCCTCGGGGGTGGCCCGCTCACCGAGCGCGGCCTGGGCCGGCCCTCCGGGCAGCGCCCGCAGCCAGGCGAAGAGCAGGACCGACAGCCCCAGCAGGATCGGGATCAGCTGCAGGAGCCGCCGGACGACGAAGCGGAGCACGCGCTCGGTTCACCTCTCCGGGGGGCGGGAACGGCGCCGGCCGCGCCGGGGACAGGATCCACCTGCCCGGCGCGGCCGGCACTGCGGGTCAGTCGCTGAGCGACACCGTCGCGAACTCCTCGGCGGTCAGCGGGCTGGGCTCCAGGCCCTGGACGTTCTCCGCCACCACCAGCGCCGGCGGCGAGTGCGAGATCGGGACACCCGGCAGGTAGTCCATGATCAGCCGGTTGGCCTCCTGGTAGAGCTCGGTGCGGCGGCTCGGGTCGGGCTCCTGGTCCGCCTGGGCCAGGGCCTGGAAGATCTCCGGCGCGCTGAAGGCACCGAACTCCGCTGACGCCTGGTTGTTCGCGTCCTCGGCGAAGAACGTGCCGATGAAGTTGTAGGCGTCGTTGTAGTCGCCGGTCCAGCCGAGCAGGTGGACGTCCGCCTGGCCGGCCTGCACCGCGTTGGTGTAGTCCGGGTTCCACGGCAGCGCCGTCGGCTCGATGGTGAAGCCGGCGTCGGTCAGGTTCTGGCTGATGACCTGGAACATCGCGGCCGGGTCCGGCAGGTAGGGCCGGCTGACGTCGGTCGGGTAGTAGAACCGCAGTGTCGTGCCGAGCTGGCCGGCCTCCGTGAGGAGCTGCCGGGCCCGGTCCGGGTCGTAGTCGTAGGTGGTGACGTCCTCGGCCCAGCCGTCGACCGTCGGCGGCATGAACTGGGTGGCCGCCTCCGCACCCTCCGGCAGCAGCGAGTTGACGATGGTCTCGCGGTCGATGGCGTGCGCGATGGCCTGGCGCACCCGCGGGTCCTGCAGCGCCGGGTTGGCGTTGACGCCGGGCACGTTGCCGCCGTTGATCCCCAGGTACAGGATGTTGAACGGGTCGCGGACCAGGACCTGGAGGCCCTCGTCCTCCAGCGTCTGGTAGTCCGCGGGGGCCACGTAGTCGTAGCCGTCGATCGAGCCGGCCTGCAGCTCCTGCCGGCGGGCGTTCCCGTCCGGGATCGTCCGGAAGATGATCTCGTCGAGGAGCGCGGGGTCACCCCAGTAGTCGTCGTTGCGGACGATGGTGACCTCGCCGTTGCCGCGGTCCCAGCTCTCGAACTTGAACGGACCGGTGCCGACCGGGTGCTCGAGGGCGTACGGGGGGTAGGTGAGCGCGTCCTCGCTGCCGGAGAGGTTGTCGGCGTCGTACTCCTGCAGGGCCGTGGGGCTCTGGATGGAGAACGCCGGCAGGGCCAGGGCGGCGGGGAACTTCGACGTGACCTGGGTCAGCCGGATGACCGCGGTGTTCTCGTCGCTCGCCTGGCAGCTCTCGTAGATGCTGGGGAAGTCCGGCGTGCTGGCGAAGCCGCCGAAGACCGCCTGGTAGTAGTACGAGGCGCTGGGGCTCTGCGCCAGGCCCTCGAAGTTGTACCAGCGGTCGAAGTTGAAGCAGACCGCCTCGGCGTTGAAGTCGGTGCCGTCGTGGAACTTCACGCCCTGGCGCAGGTTGAACGTGTACTCGAGGCCGTCCTCGCTGACCTCCCAGTCCTCCGCCAGCTCGGGCTCGGGATCGGTCCCTCCCAGCTCGTTGCCCAGCAGGCCCTCGAAGATCTGCCGGGAGACGCGGAAGGTCTCGCCGTCGCTGCCGAAGGCCGGGTCGAGCATGGCCGGGTCGCCGGCCGCCCCGAAGACGAGGGTGCCGCCGGACTGGGCCTCGCCACCCTCCCCGCCCGAGCCGGAGTCCCGGTCGCTGGAGGCACAGGCGGCCAGGGTCACTGCGGTGAGCACGGCCGCCGAGGCGGCCAGCGCACGCTGTGGTCGACGCTGCATCGCGGAAGACCTGCCTTCTCGACCCCGATGGGCCGGATGGGTTCGACGCTGGGCGGCCGTGCGGTGGAAGAACCGCACGGACGTGCGTCGGACCCTAGGTCTCCCGGGGAGCGCTCCCCGAGCCGTCGGCTCCCATCGACACCATCCTGTGACCTCGCTGGACGGCGCCTGTGGCCCGAGGGGGGTGCAGGTGCTACGCGTCGATGCGGCGGCGGCCCTCGAACGCGCGGCCCAGGGTGATCTCGTCGGCGTACTCGAGGTCGCCGCCGACGGGGAGCCCGCTGGCCAGGCGGGAGACGGTGAGGCCCAGGGGGCCGACCAGCCGGGCCAGGTAGGCCGCGGTGGCCTCGCCCTCGAGGTTGGGGTCGGTGGCGATGATCAGCTCGGTGACGGTGCCGTCCATGAGCCGGGTCATGAGCTCCTTGACCCGCAGGTCGTCGGGGCCGACGCCCTCGATCGGGCTGATCGCGCCGCCGAGGACGTGGTAGCGGCCGCGGAACTCGCGGGTGCGCTCGATGGCGACGACGTCCTTGGGCTCCTCGACGACGCAGATGACGTCGTCGGAGCGGCGCGGGTCCTTGCAGATCCGGCACTGCTCGCCCTCGGCGACGTTGTAACAGGTCACGCAGAAGCGGACCTCGGCCTGCACGCGCTGCAGCGCGGCGACCAGCCGGCCGACGTCGGCGGACTCGGCGGCGAGCAGGTGGAAGGCGATGCGCTGCGCGCTCTTGGGCCCGACGCCGGGCAGGCGGCCGAGCTCGTCGATGAGGTCCTGGACGGCCCCCTCGTACACGGTGCTCCTCGGGGAGAAGGGAGAGGTGGTGCGCCGGTCAGGCGCCGGGCAGCCCGGGGAAGCCGCCGCCCAGACCACCGGCCAGGGGGCCCATGCGGTCGGCGGTCAGCTCGCTCGCCAGGCGCGAGGCGTCGCGGACGGCGGCGACGACGAGGTCCTGCAGGGTCTCCACGTCGTCGGGGTCGACGGCCGACGGCGCGATGGTGACCGCCCGCAGCTCGCCGTCGCCGGTCATCGTGGCCGTGACCAGGCCGCCGCCGGCCGAGCCGGTGACCTCCTCGTTCGCCAGCTGCTCCTGCGCGGCGGCCAGCGCCTGCTGCATCTGCTGGGCCTGCTGCAGGATCGCGGACAGGTCGGGCTGGCCACCACCGGGGAACATGACCCGAGGGTAGGCCGCCGGTCCGACATCCGGGGGGACGGCGGCCGGGACCGGCGCGGTCAGCCCTCCAGCGGCTGGGCGCCGAGCTGGGCGCGCAGCAGCGCGAGCGCCGCCTGCTCGGGGTCGACGGAGGGCTCGCGGTCGGCGGCGGGGTCGTCGCCCTCGGCCGCCCGCTGCGCCATGAGCTCGCGCGCCTCGGCGGCCTCCGCCGCCCGGGCCGCCTCGCGCGCGGCCTCCGGGGACGGGCCGGCGGGACCCGAGCCGCGGGTCGCGCCCTCGACGACCGCCTCGACCTTCCAGCGCACGCCGAGCAGCTCGTTGAGCGCCTCGCGCAGCACGTCCTTGTTGAGGTCGTCGCCGATCCGGCGGGCCAGCGCGGGTGACGACGTCGACAGCGTGAGCACGCCGTTGCGCAGCTCGTGCACCTGCGCGTTCTTGAGCAGCGCCTCGGTGGTGCGCTTGTGCCGCTTGACGACGGCGAGCAGCTCGGGCCACACCCGGCGGACGTCGCCGGTGCCCAGCCCGCCCTCGCCGGCGTCCCCGGCCTGGTCGGCGGGCGGGTTCGCGGACACCACCGGGGTCGGCTCCCCGCCGCGCGGGGCGGGCGCGGACCCGGCGGCGGCCCGCGGGGGCGCGGCCGGCGGGCGCGGCTCGGCCACCCGGACCGCCGCGGCGCGCGCGGCGTCGGGCTGGGCCGGGTGCGGCCAGTCCTCGTCGTCGGTCGGCTCGGGCGGCAGCGGGATGTCGGGTTCCCCGGTGGCCACCCGCGCGCCGGGCCGGGGGCCGGCCGGGGCGGGCGCCGGGCGGGACGGCGCCGACCCGGGCGGCGTGGTCTCGGGCCAGTCGTCGGCCGCGGCTGCCGGGGAGGACGCCGCCGGGGACGCCGCGGCCGGGGCACCGGCGCCGGGCGCCCGGGTCTCCGGCCAGTCGTCGGCAGCCGCCGCCGGGGAGGCCGCGGCGGGCGCCGGGCTCGGCAGCGGACCCGCGGCCGCCGGGGCGGGCGGGGCCGCGGGCGGCGCGGCGGGAGGCGCCGCGGGCGCGGGCGGCTCGGGCGCGGCCGGGGGCTGCGCGGCCCGCTGCGAGGGGCGGACGTACTCGCGCCGCGGCGGGCCGCCGTGCCCGACCGGCGCCGGCGCCGGCTCCTCGCGGACCGGCGCGGGGCGCGCGGCCTCGCGGACGGGCGCCACGGGCGCGACACCGGCACCGGCACCGGCCTCCGGCACGCCGCCGATCGCCAGCCGCCGCTCGAGGCGCTCGAGCCGCTGCAGCGCGCCCGCGGCGGTGTCGTCGGTGGCCGGCAGCAGCATCCGCGCGCAGACCAGCTCCAGCAGCAGCCGCGGCGCGGTCGTGCCGCGCATCTCGGTCAGCCCGGCGTGCACCGTGTCGGCCAGGCGCGACAGCGTCGCCGACCCCAGCGCCTTGGCCTGCTGCACCATCAGGTCCAGCCGGTCGGGCGGGCAGTCGAGCAGGCCGTTGGCGCCGGCGTCGGGCACGGCGTCGAGGACGATGAGGTCGCGCAGCCGGTCGAGCAGGTCGGTGGCGAAGCGGCGCGGGTCGTGCCCGGCCTCCACGACGCGGTCGACGGCCCGGAACACACCCGGCGCGTCCTGCGCGGCCAGCGCGTCGACGGCCTCGTCGAGCAGCGCGTCGTCGGTGACGCCGAGCAGCCCGACGGCGCCGGCGTAGGTGACGCCCTCGGGCCCGGCGCCGGCCAGCAGCTGGTCGAGGATCGACAGCGAGTCGCGCACCGAGCCGCCGCCGGCCCGCACGACCAGCGGGAACACCGTCGGCTCGACCTGCACGCCCTCGGCGGCACAGGTCTTCTCCAGCAGCCCGCGCAGCGTCGTCGGCGGCACCAGCCGGAACGGGTAGTGGTGCGTGCGCGAGCGGATCGTCGGCAGCACCTTGTCCGGCTCGGTCGTCGCGAAGACGAAGACCAGGAACTCCGGCGGCTCCTCGACCACCTTGAGCAGGGCGTTGAAGCCCTGCGTGGTCACCATGTGCGCCTCGTCGACGATGTAGACCTTGTAGCGGCTGTTCACCGGCGCGAAGAAGGCGCGCTCCCGCAGGTCGCGGGCGTCGTCGACACCGCCGTGGCTGGCCGCGTCGATCTCGATGACGTCGAGCGAGCCCGGGCCGTCGGGAGCCAGCGCGACGCAGGACGCGCACACCCCGCACGGGGTCGACGTCGGCCCCTGCTCGCAGTTGAGCGAGCGGGCCAGGATCCGCGCCGACGACGTCTTGCCGCAGCCGCGCGGGCCGCTGAACAGGTAGGCGTGGTTGATCCGGCCGCCGTCGACGGCGTTGACCAGCGGGGTGGTCACGTGCTCCTGGCCGACCACCTCGGCGAAGGTCGCCGGGCGGTACTTCCGGTAGAGCGCCAGAGCCACGCGGCGAGGTTACGCGGCACCGCGGACAGCCCGGCGGACCTCGGGTCCCCCGGTCCCCGCGGGCCGCGCTCAGCGCACGACGGTGTCCGGGTCGGCGTCCAGGAGCGCGAGGTCGGCGCGCGACGGCAGCCCCTCCCAGTCGCCGGGCACCGTCACCGCGAACGCCCCCGCCGAGGTCGCCAGCGCCAGCCGCTCCTCCGGCGGCAGCCGCAGGCACAGGCCGCCGAGGTAGCCCGCGCCGAACGCGTCCCCGGCCCCCACCGGGTCCACGACGTCGACCTGGCGGGCCGGGACGCGGTGGACCACGCCGTCAACGCTCGACAGCGAGCCCGCGGCCCCCTTCTTCAGCAGGACCTGCCGGGGCCCCAGGGCACCCAGCGCGGCGAGCAGCGTCCGGTCGTCCGGGCCCTCGACGAGCAGGCGGGCCTCCTCCTCGGTCGCCAGGACGACGTCCGCGGCGCGCACCAGCTCGTGCAGCACCGGCCCGGCCTCGGCCGGGGACCACAGCGCGCTGCGGTAGTTGAGGTCCACCGACACCGGCACGCCGGCCGACCGGGCCTCCTCCACGGCCGCGAGGACCGCCTGCCGCGCGGAGGCGCTGAGGGCCGGCGTGATCCCGGTGACGTGCAGGACGCCGGCCGCGGCGACGACCGCGGGGTCGACGTCGTCCGGGGACAGCCGGGAGCCGGCGCTGCCGGAGCGGTAGTAGAGGACGCGGGTGGCCCGCGCGGTCCGCCGCTCCTTGACCATCAGCCCGGTCGGGGCGCCGGGGTCGACGACGGCGGTCGTGGTGACGCCCTGCCCGCGCAGCGTCGTGGCGACCAGGCGGCCGAACTCGTCGTCCCCGACCCGGCCGATCCAGGTGGCCGGCACGCCCAGCCGCACCGCGCCCACGGCCAGGTTGGACTCGGCGCCGGCGATCCCCAGCCGCAGCACGGGCGCGTGCCGCAGCAGGCCGACCTCCGGCGGCCACAGCAGCGCCATGGTCTCCCCCAGCGTGACGACGCCGCGGACGACGGCCGGCTCCCCCGCCGCGCTCACGCGCCGGACCGCCCCCGGGCCACCGCGTCGAGCGCGGCGCGGGCCCGGCCGGCCAGCCCGGCCAGCTCCGCGTCGTCCTCGAGCGCCCGGCCCAGCAGCGGGCCGCCCATCCCGACGGCGACCGCGCCCGCCTGCAGGTAGCCGGGCACGTCCTCGACGCCGACGCCGCCGGTGGGCACCAGCAGGACGTCGTCGAGGGGGCCGCGCACCTCGCGCAGGTACCGCGGGCCGCCGGCCGACCCCGCCGGGAAGACCTTCACCGCGGTCGCCCCCAGGTCCCAGGCGCGGGCGATCTCCGTGGGCGTGAGCGCGCCGGGGTACCAGGCCAGTCCGCGCTCGGCGGCGCGCCGCCCGACCGCCTCGTCGGTGTTCGGGGCGACGACGAAGACGGCGCCGGCGTCGGCGGCGCGGTCCACCTCCTCGGGCCGGCGCACCGTGCCGACGCCGATCTCGGTCCCCGCGCCGGCGTCGGCGGTCAGCCGGCCGACCACGTCCAGGGCGCCCGGGGTGTTCATCGTGACCTCGAGGCAGCGGACGCCGGCGTCGAGGAGCACCTCGCACGCGGCGGCCAGCCGCTCCCCGGACCGGCCGCGCAGGATGGCGACCAGACCGCTCCCGGTGAGCACCGGCCCGGGCTGCAGGCGGGCGCCGGTCACCGCGCCGCACCCATCCGCCGGATGCCCTCCAGCAGGTCGTCGGTGTCCGTGGCCAGCGACAGCCGCACCCACCCCTCCCCGAGCGGCCCGAACGTGGTGCCCGGCGCCACGGCGACGGAGTCCCGGCGCAGCAGCTCCAGGGACCACGCCCCCACGTCCCCGCCGCTGCGGTCCCGGACGTCGACCCACAGGTAGAAGGCCCCCTCGGGGCGCAGGTACCCCAGCCCGCAGGCGCCGAGCGCCTCGACGGCGAGGTCGCGCCGCTGCCGGTAGGTCTCCCGCATCGCGACGACGTCGTCCTGCGGGCCGCGCAGCGCGGCCAGCGCCGCGGCCTGGGCGGGGGCGTTGACGCAGGCCAGCAGCGGCTCCTGCAGCTTGGCCGCCTGCCGGGCGACGTCCTCCCCGGGGCTGACCAGGTAGCCGACGCGCAGCCCGGTCATCGCGTAGGTCTTGGAGAAGCTGAAGGCGCTCAGCACGCGGCCGTCCCGGTCGAACCGGCCGGGGCTGACGTGCGGCCGGTCGAAGGTCAGCGCGTCGTAGCACTCGTCGGAGAGCAGCCAGAGGTCGTGGTCCTCGGCGAAGCGGACCAGCGCCTCGACGTCGGCGGCCGGGAGCACCGTGCCGAGCGGGTTGGACGGGGTGTTGACCACGATCAGGCGGGTGCGGTCGGTGACCAGGCCGGCCAGCTCGCCGGGGTCGGGGCGGAAGCCGTTCTCCGGCCGCAGGGGGTAGCGCACCGGGACCGCCTGCAGCAGCTGCACCGCCATGGCGTAGTTCGGCCAGCCCGGGTCGGGGATCAGCACCTCGTCGCCGGCGCCGATCGTCAGGGACAGCGCGTTGTGCAGCGCCTGCGCCCCGCCCGCGGAGACGACCACCTGCGCGGGCGTCGCCGGGAAGCCGTTGACCGTGCTGACCTTCTCCGCGATCGCCTGCCGCAGCGGGTCGATCCCGGCGTTCGGGACGTAGTGCGTCTCCCCGGCGGCGTACGCCGCCCGGGCCGCCTCGACGACGTGCGCCGGCGAGGGGAAGCTCGGCTCCCCCACGTGCAGGCCGATCACCGGGCCGGGCAGGCTCCACGCGAGGTCCATCACCTGTCGGATGCCGGAGCGCGGCATGGTCTCCGCCCCCGTGGCCAGGCTGGGCATGGGTCGGTCGTCTCCTCGTCGGGGTCGGTTCAGGCCGCGGCGGCGGCCAGGCGGGGGAACAGCGAGCGGGCGGTGCCGCCGGTCACGCGGGCCGCCTCCCGCTCGGTCAGGCCGGGCAGCGCGGACGCCACGAGCCCGACGAGGGTGTCGTACCCCGGGACGTCACTGGGCCACGGGTGGTCCGAGCCCCACAGCAGACGGTCGGCGCCGTAGGCGGCGGCCAGCCGGCGCGTGACCGGGAACAGGTCGGCGTACGGCGGCTCCTCGGCCGAGAGCGCGTACTGGCCCGAGACGAGCACGTGCACCCGCGGCGCGTCGGCCAGCCGCAGCAGCCGCTGGACCAGCGGCTCGGGCAGCGGGTCGTCGAACCGGGGCCGGCGGTGCTCGTCCACCCACATGTCGTGGGGGCAGAAGCCGAGGTGGTTGAGGACGACGACGAGGTCGGGCAGCAGCCGCACGAGCTCCTCGAGCAACGGCAGCTGCGGCGGCGGCAGGTAGCTCCACAGCGGCAGCCCCTCCTCCGCCATCAGCCGGAGCACCGGCAGGGCCGGGGAGTCCGCGACGGGCCGGGACGGGTCGCCGAGCCAGCCGGTGCGCAGGGCGCCGAGGTCCCAGCGCTCGCGCCGCCGGCGCAGCGCCGCGACGGGGTCGGCGCCGGTGGTCCCCAGCTCGGCCCCCGTGGCGACGGCGACGCCGGCGAACCGGGTGGGGAACCGGTCGAGGGCGTCGGCGACGTCGTCGTCGACGGCGTCCAGGGCGACGAGCACCGCCGCGTCCACGCCCGCGGCGTCCATCCGGGCGAGCAGGTCCTCGGCGGGCGCCTCCCGGTCCGCCGGGGCCAGCTCGTCGACGCCCCGCGGGGAGACGGCGGCGGAGCGGAAGACGTGCGCGTGCCCGTCGACCACGCCGCTCATCGCCGGGTCCGGGTCACGAACACCGCCGCCGCCGCGAGGATCACGACGCCGCGGATGAGGTCGGTGAGCGTCGCCGGCAGCTGGAGCAGGGTGACCGAGCTGCTGACCAGCGACAGCAGGACCACACCGCCCATCGTGCCGACCAGGCTGCCGCGGCCGCCCAGCAGCGACGTGCCGCCGAGGACGACGACGGTGATGGCCGACAGCTCCAGGCCCTGCCCGGCGGTGGGCGACCCGACGGTGGCCCGCGCGGCCAGCAGGACGCCGGCCAGGGCGGCCAGGACGCCGGCCAGGACGTAGGCGGTGACCAGGACCCGCGCCACCGGGACGCCGTTGGACCGGGCCGCCGCCTGGTCCCCGCCGACCGCGAACAGCTGCCGCCCGAACGCCGTCCGGTGCAGGACGAACGCGACGACGGCGAGGGCCAGCAGCAGCACGCCGAAGGAGTAGGGCACCGGGCCGATCCGCTGCAGCGCGATCGTCGACAGCGCGGTGGTGACCCGGCCGGTGGGCGTCGTGCTGATCGTGAAGGCCGCGCCCTGGATGAGGTAGAGCGTGGCGAGGGTGACGATGAACGGCGGCAGCCCCACCCGGGCGACGAGCACCCCGTGCAGGAGACCGACCAGCGCCCCGAGCAGGAGCATCCCGACGACGACGGGCACCGTGCGGATCGGGTAGCCGTTGATCAGGATCGCCGTCAGCAGGGCCGACAGCGTGGCGAGGGAGCCGACCGCCAGGTCGATCCCGCCGCTGAGCACGACGAGGTGCTGGCCGAGCGCCGCCAGCCCCAGGACCACGGTGGCCGTGAGGACGTTCGCGACGTTGGCCGGTGCCCAGAAACCGCCGGCGTCGGCGACGGTGAGGGCCAGCACCGCGACCAGGACGACGATCCAGACCGCCGCCCCGGTGCGGGTGAGGCTCGCGAGCAGGGAGCCGCGCGTGCGGGCGGGGGCGACCCCGGCCGCGGCGCTCACCGGGTCACCCCCGCGGTGTCCAGGGCGAGGTGCATGACGTTCTCCTCGGTGACGTCCTCGCCGGCCAGCTCACCGGCGACGCCCCCCGCGCGGCAGACCAGGACGCGGTGGGACAGCCCGAGGACCTCGGGGAGGTCGCTGGAGACCACGACCACCGCCATCCCCTCGGCCGCGAGGCCGGCGATCAGCCGGTAGATCTCCGCCTTGGCGCCGACGTCGACGCCGCGGGTGGGCTCGTCGAGCAGCAGCACGCGCGGCCCCCGCCGCAGCCACTTGGCCAGCACGATCTTCTGCTGGTTCCCGCCGGAGAGCTGCCAGGTGCCCTGTTCCGGCCCGGACGCCCGGATGCCCAGGCGGGCCTGCTCCTCCTCGAACACCGCCCGCTCGCGGCGGGCGGAGAGGAAGCCGCCGCGCAGGACCTGCCCCAGCGCGGCCAGCGTGGTGTTGGCGCGCACCGGCAGCGGCAGGACCAGCCCGTCGGTCTTGCGCTCCTCCGGCACCAGGGCGACGCCGGCGGCGATGGCGCGGCGGGTGCCGGTGGGCACCGGGCGCCCGGCCACCTCGACCGTGCCCGCGGCCCGGCGGTGCTCCCCCGCGATGGTCCGCAGGAGCCGGCTGCGCCCGGAGCCGACCATGCCGGCCACGCCGACGACCTCGCCGGCCCGCACGTCGAGGTCCAGCGGCGCGGGCGTCCGGGAGCTGCTGACGGGGACCAGGCCGCGCACCCGGAGCACCGTCTCCGCGCCCGGCTCGGGCAGCGGCGGGAAGACGGCGTCGACGTCGCGGCCGACCATCTCGCGGATGATCCGCGGCACGTCGTAGTCCGACGCCGGCCCGGTGGAGACGACCCGCCCGTCGCGCAGCACGGTCACGTCGTCGGCGAGGTCGGTGACCTCCTCCAGCAGGTGGCTGATGTAGACCACCGCCACGCCGTCGGCGGCCAGCCCGCGGACGACGCCGAACAGCGCCTCCAGCTTGTCGCCGGAGAGCACCGCGGACGGCTCGTCCAGCACGATCACCCGGCTCTTCCGCACCAGCGCGCGGGCGATCTCGACCATCTGCTGGTTGGCCAGTGACAGGTCCTCGGCCCGGGTGCGGGGGTCGAGGTCGGCGAGCCCGACGCGGGCCAGCGCGGCCCGGACCTCGCGGTCCTGGGTCGGGCGGTCGAGCAGGCCCCGCGCGGTCCGCTCCTGGCCGAGCATCACGTTGTCGGCGACGCTCATGGCCGGGAGCACGGTCAGTTCCTGGTAGACGGCGCTGATCCCGGCCGCCATGGCCTGCCGGGGGTCGGTGAACCGGACCGGCTCGCCGTCGAGCAGCAGCTCACCCTCGTCGGGGACCTGGTTGCCGGTGAGGATCCGGACGAGCGTGGACTTGCCGGCCCCGTTCTCACCGACGAGGGCGTGGACCCGACCGGGCCGACACGAGAGGTCGGCCCGGTCGAGCGCCCGCACCCCGGGGAAGGACTTGGTCAGCCCCCGGGCCTGCAGGACGGCCGTCGTGGAGGACGCCATCGGCTCAGCACAGCCCCAGTTCGCGCAGCTGCTCGTCCGGCAGGCCGGAGGGGACGAACAGGTTGTCGCTGCACTCGGGCCGCACGTACTGGTCGATCTGCTCGTGCGTGAAGCTCGGGCTCTCGATGTAGACCTTGTCGAGGACCGGCTCGCCCTCGAGCACCGACATCGCCGTGTCCAGGCACTGGGTGCTCTGCTCGGGCGGGAAGGACGACAGCGCGAACCTGACGTCGGTGCCCTGGACCGCCTTGAGGAACGCGTTGATCGCGTCACCGGTCATCGGCGGCACGGGGCGCCCCGCCTCCTGGTAGGCCTGGACGACGCCCAGGTCGCCGTAGCCGGAGTCCGACCAGATGCCGTCCAGCTCGGGGTACTGGGTCACGAGGTTGGCGGCCACCGTCTTGGCCACCGTCGGCGACCACTCGGTGTACTGCTCGGTGACGACCTCGATGCCCGGGTACCGCGAGAACACCTCGAGCGCCGCGGCCTTCTGGAACTCGGCGGTCGGGACACCGGCCAGCCCGCTGAGGACGGCCACCTGGCCCTCGCCGCCCAGCTGCTGCACCAGCCACTCGGCGTACATGGTGCCGAGCAGCTCGTACTGGCGCGTCACGGTGGACACCGCGCCGCTGTCCGCGCCGAGCCGGCCGGCGCAGAGGACCACCGGGATGCCCTGGGAGGCGGCCGCCTGGACCTGGCCGGTGATGCCGTCGCCCATGGGGACGACCACCATCGCGTCGGGGTCCTGCGAGGCCAGCTGCTGGATGTTGTCGACCTGGGCGGTGGCGTCGCCGTTGGCCGAGGCGTAGAGGACCTCGACGCCGAGCTCCTCGGCGTGGGCGCGGAAGGCCTCCTCGTTGGTCAGGCCCCAGGAGTTGGTCGGGCCCTGCGCGGCGAAGGCGATCCGGTAGGTGTCGCCGTTCTTGGGCTCGGCGGCCCACTCGGAGGTGTCGACCTCGCAGATCTCCTCCTCGACGGGCTCGAGCTCCTCGAGGCCGAGCTGCTCGGCCGCCGTGGTCCAGGCCTCCCGGTAGGTCGCCTGCGCCTCCTCCGAGTTGGCGCACTCCTCCCCTCCGCCCGCGCCCTCGCTCGCGGACGTGCCCTCCTGCTCCGTGCCGCAGGCCGCCACGAGCGCGGCCGCCATGCCGAGAGCCAGGGGCAGGCGCAGCCGACCCCCGCGGCGCGAGGTGCTGACGTGTGTCCTCATCGCACTCCATCCCTCTGCTTGTTCCGACGAGGGGACCGGACGGTCCACCCGCTGCTCTGGAGCCAGACGGCGAGCAGGATCACCGCGCCGCTCACCACCAGCTGCGCCCCCGCCCCGGCGCCGAGCTGCCGCAGCCAGGCGAGCAGCACGGCCAGGAGGACGACACCGGCGACCGTCTGGCCGATCCGGCCGCGTCCCCCGGTGAGGGCGATGCCACCGATCACCGCGGCGGCGACGGAGTTCAGGTCGAGGCTGCGGGACAGGCGCGCGTCGACGTAGCCGATGTAGCCGGCGTTGATCAGCCCGGCGAGGACCGCGAGCAGCGCCGCGGCGACGAAGCAGCCCACGACGATCCACCCGGTGCGCACCCCGGACAGCGCCGTCGCCCGGGCGTTCGCCCCGGTGGCGTAGAGCCGCCGCCCCAGGCCGGTGCGGGACAGCACGACCCCCGTCACCACCGCGACGGCGAGGAACACCCAGGTGGGGACGGGGACCCCGAGCCACCGGCCGGTCCCCAGCCCGCCGAGCCCGCCGGGGATGTCGCCGGAGGGGGCGCCCCGGGTCCACGCGGTGATGACGCCCTGGACCAGCACGAAGGTGGCGAAGGTGGCGACGAACGCCGGCACCTGCCGCCGCACGACGAGCAGCCCGTTGAGCAGCCCGACGACCGCGCCGGCGCCGAGGGCGAGCAGGACGGCGCCGAGCAGCCGGTCGTCGTCGCCCTGCGTGTACTCGGCGAGGATCACCGTGGTCAGCCCGACGACGGCGCCGATCGACAGGTCGATGCCCCCGACCAGCAGCACCAGGGTCTGGCCGATCGCCGTCACGCCGATCAGGCCGACCTGGAACAGCACCAGCCGCAGCACCCCGCCGCTGTAGAAGCCCGGCGTCGTGACCGCCGCCAGCACCAGGACGACCGCGAGCCCGGCCAGGGGGGCCACCAGGGACAGGGCCCGGCGCAGCAGGTCCCGGCCGGCACCGGGGCCGGCCGCCGGCGTCCCCGCCGTGGTGCCCTGCGTCGGCGCGCCGGCGGTCACGACGTCCCCTCCCCGTCCCGCGCCGTGAAGGCCCGGGCCAGGTGCTCGTACAGGTCGACGGCCCGCCGGACGGCGGCGACCGAGACCCACTCGTCGGCCCCGTGCGCCCGGCGCAGCAGCCCCGGCCCGAGCGCCGGCAGGGTGGCGATCCCCTGGGCGGCGGCGAACCAGGTCGCGTCGGTGGTGCCGGGGAAGACCGACAACGGCGGCGCGGCGCCCAGCACCGCCTTGCACGCCTCCTGCGCGGCGCGGGCGACGGCGTGCCCCGCGGGCACGGCCGCCGGCGGCAGCCAGTCGTTGGGGGCGGCGTCGTACTCCACCGCGAGGTCGGCCCCGGTGTCGCCGGCCACCCGGGTGACCAGCCCGGTGAACGCCTCGGTCACCCCGCCGCGGTCCATCCCCGGCAGGAGCCGGACCTCGGTGTCGACGGCGACCCGGCCGGGCAGCACGCCGTAGCCGACGCCGCCGCGGAATGTCATGCCGGTGTTGACGGTGGCCGCCCAGCCCTCGAGCGCGTCGTCGTTGGCCGGCACCGCGAGCTCGAGGTCGTCGGCGACGGCGGTGACCAGGCGGGCGGCGTCGACCCCGGCGTTGCGCGTGCCCGGGACGCCGGACAGGCTCGAGTGGCCCTGCCGGCCGCGGGCGACCAGCCGCAGCCGGGCGATCCCGCGGCTGACCAGGTGCACCCGGTCGAAGTCGTCCTCGATCCCCCCGGGCTCGCCGATCACGACGGCGTCGGCGCCGAGCGGCTGGGTGGAGGCGACGTGGTGGGCGCCGTAGGTGGCGCCGTCCTCCTCGTCGGCGGTGAGGAGCAGGCTCAGCCGCCCTCGTCCGCCGGGGGCGCGCGCCAGCCGGGACGCGGCCACCAGCATGGCGGCGATCGCGCCCTTCATGTCGGCCGAGCCCAGCCCGTACAGCCGGTCGCCGTCGAGGTCGGCGCCGAGCGGGTCGACGGTCCAGGCGGCGTCCCCGACCGGCTTGGTGTCCAGGTGGCCGGACAGCACGAGGTGGCTGCCGCCGGGCCCGAGGTCCAGCGTCACCAGCAGGTTGGGACGTGCCGGGTCCAGCGCCAGCACCTCGGCGGCCGGGAGGCCGAGGGCCGGCAGCGCGTCCCGGACGACGCCGGCGACGGCGCGCTCGTCCCCCGGGGGGTTCGGGCTCGGCGTCCGCACCAGCGTCCGCGCGAGCTCGACGACGTCGAGGACGTCGCCGGCCGGTCCGTCCGCCGCCCCGGTCACTTGTACCGCCGCGCCCAGTCCTGCCCCTGCCACGTCTGGAACGTGACCGGGACGAGTCGGTAGAGCCAGCGCGGCTTGTCGAGCGTCGGCTCGAGGTACTTCGGGCCGTTCTCGCCCAGGTAGCGGGTGGACATGCGCTCGGCGACGGGCACCCACTGCCCGCCCACGTTGGGGCGCTCGACCAGCTCGGCGCGGCACTGGGCCACGACCTTCCGCTGGGCGCCCTCCTCGTCGACGGTGATCGCGCAGCGCGGCTCGGCCTCGAGGTAGCGGCCCCACGCCGCCTTCTCGCGGGGCACCACCCAGAACGCCTCGCCGTCCCACTCCTGCCAGCACGGCACCACGTAGGGCCAGCCCTGGTCGTCCAGGCAGGCCAGGCGGGCGATCCGCGGCTCGGCCAGGAACGCGGCGACCGCGTCCTCGTCGAGCTTGCCGACCTTGCCGCGCCAGCTCTCGTCCTCGCTCACGGGGTCCTCCTCTCGGCGCCCGGGGTCTCCGGGCCGCTGGTCAGGGCGCCGGCCGGGCCGTCCCCGGGCAGCGGGGCACCCAGCCGCCGGGACAGCTCCGTGGTCACCCGGAGCACGTCGGGCGCCAGGCGCTGCACGTCGTCGCTGGTGAAGCGGTAGGCGGGCGCGGACACCGACAGGCCCGCCACGACGGCGCCGGTGTGGTCGCGGACCGGGGCGGCGACGCAGCGCACGCCCTCCTCGTTCTCGATCTCGTCGATGGCGTAGCCGCGCTCCCGGATGCCGCGCACGTGCGCGAGCACCGCCGCCACCTCCGTGAGGGTGTTCTCGGTGCGCCGCTCCAGCGGGTCCGTCAGCAGCGCGAGCACCTGGTCGTCGTCCCGCCCGGCCAGCAGCACCTTGCCGATGCCGGTGGAGTGCAGGGGGTTGCGGGAGCCGGGCCGGGCGGCCGGGCGGACCGGCTTGGGGCTGTTCACCGCGGCGACGTAGAGCACCTGCCGGCCGTCCAGGACCCCGAGGAAGCAGGTCTCGCCGCTGATCTCGACCAGTTCCTCCATGAGCTCGGCGGCCTGCGAGCGCAGGTCCAGCCGGTCGAGGAAGGACTGGCCCCAGGCGGCGACGCGCGGGCCGAGCGTGTACGCGCCCTGGCCGTCCACGCGGAGCACCTCCGCCCGGCAGAGGACGTCGAGCAGCCGCAGCGCCGTGGGGCGCGGCAGGCCGCTGGCCTCGACCAGGTCGACCAGCCGCAGCGGGCGGTCGCTGTCGGCGACGTGCTCGACCAGCCACAGGCCCTTGACCAGGGCCTTGGCCGATCCGGCCGCAGAAGTGGACGCAGTGTCCAGTTCGGCTTTGGGCACGGGGTCCATTCTGTGGGGATCAGGTTCCCGCACAAGACCCGAGCGCGTGACGATCTCGTTTCCCGGCGCCTCGGCGCCTCCGGCACCGGGCGCGGGACCGGCTCGGCCCGCGCCCGGCGCGGCTCACGGGGTGAGCTTGAGCAGCAACTCGACCTGGCCGCGGTCCTCGACGCGGACGAAGCCCAGGTCCGGCGCCGAGATGCCGAAGTCGGCGAACACGACCGGGACCGCGCCGGAGGCCTCGACCCCGTCGGCGGTGCGGACGACGGCGAGGTCGGTCTGCACCTGGCGGGTCGTGCCGCGCAGCGTGAGGTCGCCGGTCACCGGCACGGTCACCGGGGTGCCGCCGAGTTCGGGCAGGTCGACGGGCCCGCGGACGGCGAAGGTCGCCGTCGGGTGGGTGCCGACGTCCATGACGTTGCCGCGGAAGTAGTCGTCGCGCCGGCCCGAGTCGGTGCTGATGCTCGCGACGTCGACGGTGACCTCGGCCGAGGCGATGTCCCCGCCCTGCACCACCACGGAGCCCGTGACCCGGTCGGTGGTGCCGGCGACGGTCACGTCGGCCCCGTTGAGCACCTCGTCGACGCGGTAGCCCGCCGAGGAGCCCGGGGCCACCGTCCACGTCCCGTCGGTGTCGGCGGCCAGCTCGACGTCGGAGGGCTGGGCCTGCACGGTCGGGGCCGCGGCGGCGTCCTCCTCGAGCGCGGCGTAGACCAGGGGACCGACGCCCAGGCCGAGGGCGAGGACCGCGACCGGTCCCCCGACGATCCACCACGCGCGACGGCGACGGGCCATGACGAGCTCCTCTCCTTGACGGTTCAAGGATGTTGGCGCACCGACCTGGGAGCCGGCTGTGAGCCGCGCCACGGAGCCCGACGTGTCGGGGAAAGAAGGGACCCCCCGCGCACCCGCCAGAGCCCGCTTATCCTTGCTGCCTTCCGGCCCTGGGGAGGTTCACGGGGTGACGCCACACGAGGGGTCTGCACCCACTGTAGAGGACGCCGCCCGCTAGCCTCACGGTCCATGGCCCCCCGGCGCGCCCTCGTCCTGCCCCCGCCCCGCTCCTGACCCGGAGCACCGCGGGCTGACCCGCGCGGCCGGCGCACCCGCCGTCCGCCGCTGCGCCGTGCTCCGGACCCGGCCCCCCGTCCGGAACCAGCGCCCAGGAGCGTCGTGTCCACCCTGCCCTCCCCCGCCCTCCCCTCCCCCGCGTCGAGCCGCGGGTTCCTCCTCGTCGTCCTCGCCGCGCTGTGCTGGGGCACCGCCGGCCTGTCCGGCCGGCTGATCGCCGACCGCAGCGACCTGTCCGCCCTCGACATCGCCTGGTACCGCCTCGCGATCGGTGCCGCCGCCCTCGCGGTCGCCTGGCTCGCCACCGCCCGCCGCCGCACCGCCGCCGTCCCCCTGACCCGGCCGGTCGCCGTCCGGCTCGCCCTCGTCGGCGCCGGGCTGGGCGCCTACCAGCTCGCCTTCTTCAGCGCCGTCGAGCGCGCCGGTGTGAGCATCGCCACGCTCGTCGCCCTCGGCCTCGCGCCGCTGCTGATCACCGTCGGCGGCACGCTGCTCGGCCACGGCCGGCCGAACCGGGCGACGCTCGTCGCGCTGACGGTGGCCCTGGTCGGGCTCACCCTGCTGGTCGGCGTCTCCGCCGGCGCCGACACCGGGACGACGGTGCTGCTCGGCGCCCTGATGGCCAGCGGCTCGGCGCTCGGCTACGCCGTCGTCACGCTGGCCGGGAGCGGCGTGCCGGCCGGCGTCCCGGTCACCCTCGCCGGCTTCGCCGGGGGCGCGCTGCTGCTGACCCCGGTGGTCCTGGCCGAGGGACTGTCGGTGCCCTCCGACGGCGCCGCGCTGGCCGTGCTGCTCTACCTGGGCCTGGTGCCGAGCGCGCTGGCCTACGGCCTGTTCTTCACCGGCGTGCGGACGGTGCCCGGCGCGGTGGCCTCGATCGTCACGCTGCTCGAGCCGCTCACCGCGACCGTCCTGGCCACCGCGTTCCTCGGGGAGCGGCTGGCGCCGGCCGCCGTCGCCGGTGGCCTGCTGCTGCTCGCCGCCGTGGCCGGGCTCTACGTCCGCCAGCTGCGGCGGAGCCCGGAGCCGGTGGCCGGGGCGTAGGCCCGGGCATGGACGGCGACGGGCTCCCGGCCGGTGGCCGGGAGCCCGTCGCGTGCCTGCGGAGGATGGGAGATTCGAACTCCCGAGGGGTTGCCCCCAACCCGCTTTCCAAGCGAGCGCCATAGGCCACTAGGCGAATCCTCCAGTGCACGCCGATGGTACCGGGCGCCGGGCCGCGGGTCAGCCGCCGCCCCGGCACGGGCGTGCCGCCCCGGGTGGTCCGCGCGGGCGGCACGGGGCAGGCTGGACCGGTCGCACACCGCACGGGCACCGCACGGGGGAACCGAGGAGGCAGGACGGATGAGCGAGCCGGATCAGGTCCGACCGGAGGTCGTGGAGGCCATCGTCGCCGTCCTGCACGGGGCCGACCCGTCAGGACTGCCGCCGTCGGCGACCGCGGAGGAGAAGGCGGCCGCCAAGGACCGCTACCTGTCGGAGTTCGCCGCCGAGCGCAGCAAGCGCGACCGCCAGGCCCAGGCGTGGGAGCTGCTGCTGACCCGCGGCTACGACGAGCCGCCGACGTGGGCGCGGCTGTTCGACGACCTGGCGCCCGACGCGGTCGAGCAGCTGGGCGAGCTCTACGACGTCCTGCCCGAGGGGGCGCAGGAGGAGTACGCGCGCCGCTACGGCGTCCCCAGCACGGTCTGAACCGGCCCGTGCCGGGCGCCCGCCCGCGGGGTAGGAGCCGCCCGTGACCTCGACCGTCCCCGGCCGCCTGGTGGCCGGCCGCTACCGCCTCCTGGAGCGGATCGGCGGCGGCGGCATGGGTGCGGTGTGGCTGGGGCGCGACGAGCTCCTCGACCGGCGGGTGGCGATCAAGCAGGTGCTGCTGCCGGCCGGCGCCGACCCGGAGACGACCGACCACCACCGCCAGCGGGCGCTGCGCGAGGGCCGGATCGCCGCGCGGCTCACCCACCCGCACGCCATCTCGGTCTACGACGTGGCGCTGGAGCAGGGCATCCCGTGGCTGGTCATGGAGTACCTGCCCTCCCGCAGCCTGGCCGTGGTGCTGGCCGAGGACGGGCCGCTGCGCACCGACCAGGTGGCGCAGGTCGGCGCCCAGCTGGCCGACGCGCTGGCCGCCGTCCACGCGGCCGGGATCGTCCACCGCGACGTCAAGCCGGCCAACGTGCTCATCGGGCGCGGCGACCGGGTCGAGGGCCTGGTCAAGATCACCGACTTCGGCATCTCGCACGCCAGCGGCGACGTCACCCTCACCCAGACCGGCCAGATCACCGGGACGCCGGCCTTCCTCGCCCCGGAGGTGGCACAGGGCGCCGGGATGACGCCGGCCAGCGACGTCTTCTCCCTGGGCGCCACCCTCTACACCTGCGTCGAGAGGCAGCCGCCGTTCGGCATGGACGACAACGCGCTCCGCCTGCTGCACCGGGTCGCCGGCGGGGAGATCCGCCCGCCCGCCCGCGCCGGGTCGCTGGAGCGGCCGCTGCTGCGGATGCTCGCCCGCGACCCCGCCGACCGGCCGGAGATGACCGAGGTCCGCGACGTGCTCGCCAAGCTGGCCGCCGGCCGCGACGGCGACACGACGACGGTGCTCCTGGCCCGCACCGACCTGCGGTCCTCCCGCGACCGGGACCGGACCGCCGCGGTGCCGGCGCCGGTGCCCCCGACCGACCCGGCGGCCCGCGCGGACCCGCCGACCGCCGTCCAGCCCGCGGCCGTCCCCGCCGGCCCGCCGACCCCCGGTCCCGGGACGGCCGCCCGCCCGGAGCCGGAGCCCGCCGCCCGGCCCGGACCGCCCCGGACCGGGCCGTCCGTCGGGCCCCGGCGCCGGCGCCGCCGTCCGCTGCTGGTGGCCGCGCTGGTCCTGCTCGTCGTGCTCGCCGCGTCGCTGGGCACCTGGCTGGCCGTGCGCGGCGACGGCGGGAGCCCGTCGGCCGACCCGGCACCGCAGACCTCGGCGGACCTGACGTCGCCGGGCACGGAGCCGGCTCCCGCGCCGGAGACCGGGTCCGCCGGGCAGCCGACGGAGGAGTCCACCCCGGAGCCGACGCAGGAGGCGACGCCGGCGGACGAGACGACGCCGGACGACGAGGCCGGGCCCGCGTCGGACGCGGAGGCCGAGGTGCGGCAGACCCTCGAGCAGTACTACGAGTACCTGCCCGGCGACCCCGAGAGCGCGTACGCGATGACCGGGCCGAGCCTGCGGTCGCGGGCGAGCTACGACTACTACCGGGACTTCTTCGGCCGCTGGGACGAGGTGTCGCTCGTCGACGTCCGGGACGTCGACGAGCAGGACGGCGGCCTCACCGCGACGAGCCGGGTGGAGTTCCGGCGGGGCGGCGAGCGCGTGGTGGAGACGCACGCGGTGACGTTCGTCCGCGGCGACGACGGGGAGCTGCTGGTCGACCTCGACGTCGTGGCCTGACCCGGGAGACGACGACCCGGGAGACGACGACCCGGGAGACCCTGACCCGGGAGACCCTGACCGGGAGACGACGACGGCGGCGCCCCGTCGCGGGGCGCCGCCGTCCGGTCCTGCTGGCGGTGGCGGTGGGATTTGAACCCACGGAGGCTTGCACCTCACACGCTTTCGAGGCGTGCTCCTTCGGCCGCTCGGACACGCCACCGCCGAAGAGACTACAGGGCCCGCCTCCGGCGGAAGAACGCGCGTAGGAGTGTCGTGCTCTCCTCGGCCCGGACCCCGCCGGTGACCTGCGGCCGGTGGTTGAGCCGACGGTCCCGGACCACGTCCCACAGCGACCCGGCGGCGCCGGCCTTGGGGTCGTCGGCGCCGTAGACGACGCGCGCCACCCGCGCCAGCACGCTGGCGCCGGCGCACATCGTGCAGGGCTCCAGCGTGACGACGAGCGTCGCGCCGGTCAGCCGCCAGCCGTCGCCGTGGGCCGCGGCCGCGGCGCGCAGGGCGAGGACCTCGGCGTGCGCCGTCGGGTCGCCGCGCTTCTCGCGCTCGTTGGCCGCCTCGGCGAGCACCGCGCCGTCCGGCCCCAGGACGACGGCGCCGATCGGCGTGTCGCCCCACTCCTGCGCGGCGACGGCGAGCCGCAGCGCGCGGACCATCGCCGCGTCGACGACGTCGTCGGGCAGGACGCCGCCGGGAGCCGTCACGGCCGGGCGCCGGCCAGCGGGAGGCCGACCAGCGCGGACAGCTCGGCGAGCGCGGTCGCGGGGTCGGCGACCTTGATCGTGTGCATGCCCAGCGCCCGGGCCGGCTTGAGGTTGATGCCCAGGTCGTCGAGGTAGGCGCAGTCGGAGAAGGCCAGGTCGCGGCCGGTGGCCTCGTTCAGCCGGGCCAGCGCCCGCCGGTAGATCTCCGGCTCGGGCTTGCGCACGCCCTCGACCGAGGACTCGACGACGGCGTCGAAGAGGTCGAGCAGCTCGGCCAGCCGCCCGGTGCGCTCCATCGGCGCGACGTTGTTCGACAGCATCCCCAGCGGCAGGCCCGCGGCCCTCAGCGTCCGCACCGCCTCCACCATCTGCGGGCGGATCTCCCCGGACAGCGCGGCCAGCACCCGGCGGGCGTCCACCCGGTGGCCGGCGGCCAGCGCCTCGGCCTCGAAGGTGTCGACGAACCCCTCGACGTCGAGCTCGTTGCGCTCGTACCGCGCCCAGGCGTTGGTGTCGGGGTCGGTGCTGTTGAGCCGCCGGATCAGCCCCTCGGGCAGGCCGGCCTCGGCCTCGTAGGCGGCGAAGGCCAGCATCGGGCTCTCGGTGATGACCCCGCCGAGGTCGAACACCACGGCGGTCGCGGTCGCGCTCACGCCCGCACCGCCGCGGCCAGCTCGTCGGCGAAGCCCAGCCGGGTGGCGATCCGCGCGACCATCTCGTCGGCCCACAGGTCGTCGGCGGTCACGATCGGCCGCAGCTCGTCGGCGGGCAGTCCGTCGTCGGCGAACACGTCCAGGTCCCCTCCCGGCCATCCGGTCTCGTCGTCGTCGAAGGCGCCGTCCTCGTCGACGGCGATGCCGTAGCGCTCGACCACCTCGGCGCCGAGCACCCACTCCTGCATGGTCGCGTCCGAGATCAGCGCGCGGACCATGCCCCCGGGGCCGTGCCGCAGCACGACGAAGTACAGCCGCGAGTCGACGACGACCACGAACGGCCCCGGCCACTCCTCCGTGCCGGGGTCGCCCAGCGCCCGCTCGAGCACCGGCAGCTCGTCGGAGGCGTCGGCGGCCAGCAGCTCCACCCGCCAGCGGCCGCCGCGGCGGGCGACCCGCACCGCCCAGCTCGGCGGGGCGGCCGTCCCCGGGGCGCTCACCGGACCCGCAGCACGGTCAGGCCGTCGGCCAGCGGCAGCAGCACGGTCTCGAAGCGGGGGTCGGTGGCGAGCGAGGCGTTGAGGCCGGCGATCACGCGGTCCTCGTCGCTCTCGGGCGCCAGCACGCGGCCGCTGCGCAGGGTGTTGTCCAGCAGCACGAGGCCGCCGGGCCGCATCCGCGGGTGCAGCTCCTCGACGTAGGCGGGGTAGCCGCCCTTGTCGGCGTCGACGAAGGCCAGGTCGAACGCGGGCTCGGCGGGCACCGCGCGCAGCAGGTCCAGCGCCTCCCCCAGCCGCAGCTCCACCCGGTCGGCGACGCCGGCCCGCTCCCAGTACCGGCGGGCGATCGCCGTCCACTCCGCGCTGCGGTCCAGGCACAGCAGCGAGCCGCCCTCGGCCAGGCCGCGGGCGATGCACAGGGCGGAGAACCCGGTGAAGGTGCCGATCTCGACCGCCCGGCGGACCCCGAGCGCGGCGGTGAGCAGCCGCATGAGCACGCCCTGCTCGACGGCGATCTGGAAGGTGGCCGGGACCTCGCCCCGGTCGGCCAGCGCCGCGGTCTCGGCGACCAGCGCGGCGGCCACCTCGTCCAGCGGCTCGGAGCTGGCGCGGACGTAGTCGGAGACCTCCTGCGTGAGGAGGAACGACCGGGGGGTCATGCCGGAGGCCAGGAGCGCGGGGAGTGCGGCATAGCCTCTGATCATGGCCGATCCCGCACCCTCCGACGGAGCCGAGGTCGACGCCGCGCTGTTCGCCCGGCTGGCCGCCGACCCGCTCGCGGAGCTGCTCGGCATCGAGCTCGAGGAGGTGCGGCCGGGTTACGCGCGGGCGGCGATGACCGTCGGCCCGCGGCTGCTCAACGCCGTCGGCACCGCGCACGGCGGCGCGACGATGGCGCTGCTCGACGTCGTCCACGCGGCGGTGGGCAACAGCCACGGCACGGTGGCCGTCGCGCAGGACGTGCACACCGAGTTCCTGGTCGCGGGCCGGCCCGGGGAGCGGCTGGTGGCCGAGGGCAGCGAGCTGCACCGGAGCCGCCGCACCGCCGTCTACCGCATCGACGCCCGCGGCGAGGACGGCCGGCTGGTGGCCACCGCGCTGGCCCGCGTCTTCCGCACCGACCGGCCCTGGGGGTCGCCGGCATGAGCCTCCCCGTCCCGACGATGCCGGCGCCGCCGGTCGGGGTGGTCGGCCTGGGCCAGCTGGGCGGGTCCCTGGCGGCCGCGCTGGTCGCCGCCGGCCGCGAGGTGTCCGGGTGGGACGTCGACCCGGCGGCGCGCGAGGCGGCCGCGGCCCGCGGCGTGCGGGTCGGCCGCGAGCTCGGCGGCGTCGTCGTCCTCGCCGTCCCCCTGCCGGCGACGGCCACGGCCCTCGACGGCCTCGACGTCGACCCGGACGCCACCGTCACCGACCTCGGCTCGGTGAAGGTCCCGGTGCTCGCCTCGGTGGGCGCGGCGCTCGGCGGCCGGTTCGTCGGCGGGCACCCGATGGCCGGGACCGAGCGGTCCGGGCACGGGGCCACCGACCCCGGGCTGTTCCGCGGCGCGCGCTGGGCGCTGTGCCTGGAGCCGGGGACCGACCTGCGGCGCTGGCTGCGCGCCGCCGAGGTCGCGCTCGACGCCGGCGCCGAGGTGGTGCCGGTGACCGCCGCCGAGCACGACGACGCCGTCGCCGCGGTCAGCCACGTGCCGCACCTGCTCGCCGCCGCGCTCGCCGCCGCCGCCGGTGAGGCCGGCCCGCTGGCGCTCGCGCTGGCGGCCGGCAGCTTCCGCGACGGCACCCGGGTGGCCGGCAGCGACCCGGCGCTCGTCACCGCGATGGTGGAGGGCAACGCCGGGCCGACGGCGGCCGCGCTGGCGCGGGTGCGCGCGCAGCTGGACCGCCCGTGGCCGGAGCTGGTCGCCGCCGGGCACGCGGTGCGCAGCGCGGTCCCCGGGCGCCGGGCGGTCCGGGTCCCGCTGGACCGGCCGGCGCTGCTGGCGCTGGGCCGGGCCGGCGGCGCGGTGACCCGGCGGCTGGCCGCGTTCGTCGAGGGCTGGGTCCCCGAGGCCTGACCGTTTCGCCTCCGTCGCGGCGGGCAGGGAGCGCCCATGGACGACAGCGAGATCCGCAGCCGCATCGACGCACTGGTCGAGGAGGAGCACCGGCTCCGCGACGGCGGGGAGCACACCGCCGACCAGCGCACCCGGCTCCGTCAGATCGAGGAGGAGCGGGACCAGCTCTGGGACCTGGTCCGCCAGCGGGACGCCAAGCGGCAGTACGACGAGGACCCCGACACCGCCGAGGTGCGCCCGAGGTCCGAGGTCGAGGGCTACCTGCAGTAGCCGGAGGGCCCCCTCGCCGCCCACCGCTCGCGAGCTCGCGGCGGGCCCCTGCGAGGGGGCCGTTCCAGCAGGTCGCTAGGCGGAGTCGCGGACCGGCCGGCGGTGCCCGGCGTCGTGGTGACCGGTGCCCAGCAGGGCCAGCTGCCACAGCAGCCGGGCCCGCGGGTCGGTGAGCTTGCGGCCGGTCACCGACTCGATCCGCCGCAGCCGGTGCATGACCGTGTTGCGGTGGCAGTACAGGAGGTCGGCCGCGCGCGTCGGCGAGCCGTCGGCGTCGAGGAAGGCCGACAGCGTCTCCAGCAGCACCTCGCGCTCGTCCCCGGGCAGCTCGAGCAGCCGGCCGAGGGTCTGGCCGACCAGCCGCGCGGCGATCTCCGGGGAGTTGCTCAGCAGCGCCTCGGGCAGCCGGTCGTCGATGGTGACGACCCGGGCGACGCCCTCGGGCAGGGTGCGCGCGGCGGTCTCGGCCAGCCGGTAGGCGCCGGCCACGGCCGCCGCGCCCTCGACGACGGAGGACACCCCGACCGGCCCGGTGGCCACGGCGCCGAGCCAGGTCAGGAGCTCCGGCAACCGGCGGGTCCCCAGCGCCACCAGGCCGACGGCGGCCTGCGACCGGGCGCCCCACGCCGAGCGGATGCCTCGCTTGAGCAGCGCCGACGTCGGCTCGGGGAGCGCGTCCCCCTCCTCGCCGGCCGGCGCGACGACGACCGCCAGCCGGCCGGCCAGCGGCACCGACAGCAGGTCGGCGGCGGTGCGGGCGTAGGCCGGGTCCCCGCCGCGGCCGTCGAGCAGCCCGTCGAGCAGCCGCTGGCGCTCGGCGGCGTCGAGCCCCGAGCGGCGCCGCTCCTCGTCCCGGTAGCCCTCCGCGGCGGCGCTGCAGCCGCGGTCGTTGGTGCGCCACAGCGAGCCCGCGACCTCGAGCAGCAGCCCGTCGTCGTGCCGGGCGCCCTGGCGGGACAGCGCGACCAGCGCCTCCCAGGTGATCTGGCCGCCGAGCCGGTAGGCGCGGAGCACGGCCTCGAGCGGGATGCCCTGCGCGGCCCGCAGCCGGCCGACGGCGCGGGCGCCCTCCGCGTGGCTCTGGTGGTAGGCCGCGGGGACGTCGGGCCGCAGGCCGCGGACGCCGACCTCGAGGTTGCGCCGCAGCGTCGCGCGCATCTGCTGGTCGCCCCCGAGCAGGGCCTCGCGGTAGGCGGGTTCGGTCTCGACCAGCACCTCCACCATCCGGTCGGTCATCTCGTCGAGCCGGTCCAGCAGGGCCGGGACCAGTTCGGCGAGGCGCTCCTCCACACCCCAGGGGGCCGTCCGCACGCGCTCACCTCCTGTGTTCATCGCACAGAGCACAACACGTGGCACCGATCACTGTGCGGTGCGCCCATTGTGACGGTCTTCACCGGCCCGCAGAGTCATACGGACGTAGCCGTGACCCAATCGTCGCCCCCCGGGCGGCGGTCGGCAGCGCGGCGACCTCCCCGACGCAGAGGAGACGTGGGCACCTTGGCGCAGCCGCCGGAAACCGCAGGCAGCAGCACCCGGCACCAGGACCGATCGCCCACCGCCCGGCTCGAGATGACCGGGATCAGCGTCGCCTTCGGCGGCGTGAAGGCCCTCACCGACGTGTCACTGACCGTCGAGCCGGGTCAGGTGCACGGGCTCATCGGCCCCAACGGCGCCGGCAAGACGACGATGTTCAACGTGGCCTGCGGGCTGGTCCGCCCCACCGAGGGCCGGATCGTCTGGCGCGGCCAGGAGCTGCGGCGGCTGCGGCCGAACCAGCTCGCGAAGCTCGGCATCGCGCGCACCCTGCAGGGCGTGGGCCTGTTCCCCGGCCTGACGGTGCTCGAGAACGTGATGGTCGGCGCGCACAAGCACGCCCGCGCCGGCTTCTTCTCCGCGCTGTTCGCGATCCCGACCGCCGACAAGGACGACGCCCGGCTGCGCGAGCGGGCCACGGCCGCGCTCGGCGAGCTGGACGCCGCGGACTACGCCGGCCGCTACCCCGGCAGCCTCCCGTACCCGGTGCAGAAGCGGGTCGCGCTGGCCCGCGCGCTGGTCTCCGAGCCCGAGCTGCTGCTGCTCGACGAGCCGGCCTCCGGCCTCAGCGAGGACGAGATGCACGAGCTGGGCGAGCTCATCCAGCACCTGAGCGGCCGGATGAGCGTCCTGCTGGTCGAGCACCACATGGACCTGGTCATGCGGGTGTGCGACCAGATCACCGTCCTGGACTCCGGCCAGCTGATCGCCGCCGGCACCCCGGAGCAGGTGCAGAACGACCCGGCGGTCACCGAGGCCTACCTCGGCGACGCCGTCGACGACACGATCGACGCCAGCGAGCTGGCCGCGACCGACGGGGGGACGACCCGTGGCTGAGGCGCACGGCAGCACGGCGGCGGGCACCGCCGGGACCGGCCTGACCAAGGGCGCGACGGCCCCCGCCGGCGGCACGGCGACCGCCACCGCCGTCCTCGACGTCGAGGGCCTGTCGGCCTCCTACGGCCCGGTCAAGGCGCTCGACGGCGTGACCCTGCGCGCCGAGCAGGGCCGGATCACCGCGGTGCTCGGGGCCAACGGCGCGGGAAAGACGACGCTGCTGCGCACCATCAGCGGCCTGGTCCGGCCCACCGCCGGCCGGGTGGCCCTCAACGGGGAGGACGTCACCCGCGCCCCGGTCGAGGCGATGGTCACCAAGGGCATGGCGCACGTGCCCGAGGGCCGCGGCGTCATCGCCGAGCTCACCGTGGACGAGAACCTGCGGGTCGGCTCGCTGTTCCGCGGCAAGGTCGCGCAGGACGAGTTCGACCGCGTCTACGACCTCTTCCCGCGGATCCGGGAGCGGCGCAACCAGACGGCGCACACGCTGTCCGGCGGCGAGCGGCAGATGCTCGTCATCGGCCGCGCGCTGCTGGCCCGGCCGAAGGTCCTGCTGCTCGACGAGCCGTCCCTGGGCCTGGCCCCGCGGATCGTGGCGCAGATCTTCGGCCTGGTCCGCCACCTGGTCGACACCGAGGGCCTCTCGGTGCTGCTGGTCGAGCAGAACGCGCGCAGCGCGCTGTCGGTGGCCGACACCGGCGTCGTGCTGAACCTGGGCCGGGTCGTGGTCACCGACGACGCCGCCCGGCTCGCCGGCGACGAGGACCTCCGGCACGCCTACCTCGGCTTCTAGACCCCGCTCCCCCGCAGCACCAGGAAGGCAGCCACGTGCGAGAGTTCGTCAACCTCACCCTCGGCGGGGTGATCAACGGAGCGGTCTACGCGGCGTTCGCCCTGGCCCTCGTGCTCATCTGGCGGTCCACCCGGATCGTCAACTTCGCGCAGGGCGCGATGGCCGCGCTCACCACCTTCATCGCCCTCGCCCTCATCGAGAACGGCCAGTCCTACTGGGTCGGTCTCGTGGTCGCCCTGCTGGCCGGCCTGCTCATCGGCGCGGTCGTCGAGCGGGTCGTCATCCGCCCGGTCGAGGGCGGGCCGGAGCTCAACGCGGTCATCGTCACCCTCGGTCTGTTCATCGCGATCCAGGCGCTGATCTCGGTCCTGTTCGGCGTCAACCAGCGGGCCTTCGTCCCGCCGTTCTCGAACATCGGCTTCACCGTCGGGGACTCGAACCTGGCGCTGAGCCCCAACACCGTGTTCACCCTCCTCGCGGTGCTGGTGGTCATGGCCGGCCTGACCGCCCTGTTCCGGTTCACCCGCGTCGGCCTGGCCATGCGCGCCTCGGCGTTCGGCCAGGAGGTCGCCCGGCTGCTCGGCGTGCGGGTCGGCCGGATGCTCACCCTCGGCTGGGCGCTGGCCGCCGTCGTCGGCTCGCTGGCCGGGATGCTCATCGCCGCCGAGACCGCCTTCGTCACCCCGACGTTCATGGACTCGCTGATCGTGTTCGGCTTCGTCGCCGCGGTGCTCGGCGGGCTGGACTCGCCGGTCGGCGCCGTCGTCGGCGGGCTGCTGCTCGGCCTCCTGCTGAGCTACGTCCGCGGCTACGTCGCCGACGAGCTGGTCGGCCTGGCCGCCCTGGTGGTCCTCGTGATCGTCCTGCTCGTCCGGCCCGGCGGCCTCTTCTCGACCACCCAGACCCGGAGGGCGTGAGCGGCATGAGCGACCTGCAGACCCCCGCATCCCCGCCGCAGGCCGGCGCCGCGTCCTCCGACGCGCCGTCGCTGGCCACGGCCGCGGCCGACGCGAGCTCGGCCCAGGCCACCGGCGGCCGCACGTTCCTGCCGCGGAACACGCTGCTGCGGCACCTGGTCGTGCTCGTCATCGGCGCCGTCCTCGCGGTGCTGCTGCTCGAGGCCACCGACCTCGGCTTCAACGCCCAGATCGGCTACGTGGCCTTCTACGCCATCGCCGCCGGCGGGCTGACGGTGCTGACCGGCCTCAACGGGCAGATCTCGCTCGGCCACGGCGCGCTCATGGCCGTCGGCGGCTACACCACCGCCCTGCTGCTCGACGCCGAGGAGCCGCTGCCGCTGGCCGTGGTCTTCCTGATCGCGGTGGCGCTCACCTCGATCGTCGGCGCGATCGTCGGCGTGGCCGCGGCCCGCCTGCACGGCCCCTACCTGGCCGGCGCGACGCTCGCGCTCGCCGTCGGCCTGCCCGGCCTGGCGCTGTACTTCTCCGACACCCTCGGCGGCGAGCAGGGCCTGACGGTCTCCACCCCGGACCGGCCGGACTGGTTCGTCGAGACGATCCGCACCCTGTCGGGCAACTCGGCCTCGGGCGTGAAGTGGATCGCCTACATCGCGGTCGCCTGCCTGCTGCTCACCTACTTCCTGCTGGCGAACCTCATGCGCAGCCGGGTCGGGCGCACCTGGCGCGCGGTCCGCGACCAGGAGGTCGCCGCCGAGCTGGCCGGCATCAACCTGGGCGCCTGGCGGGTGACGGCGTTCGTCGTCAGCGCCGCGGCCGCGGGCCTGGCCGGCGCGGTGCTCGCCCTCGTCGTCCGGCTCACCGCGCCGACGGCGTTCACGATCGTCCTGTCGCTGTCCCTGCTGACCGCGATCGTCATCGGCGGTCTGGGCAGCCTCTTCGGCGCGCTGATCGGCTCGGCGCTGCTGGTCTTCCTGCCGCGGTACCTGCGGGACCTCGGGGAGTCCTTCGACATGGACGCCGCCCAGGCCGCCGAGATCTCCTACGTCGTCTACGGCGTGATCCTCGTGCTGGTCATGCTCTTCGCCCCCGCGGGGCTGGTCGGGTCCGTCCGGCTGGCCTGGATGAAGCAGCGCGCGCGGCGCACCGCCGCCCGCGCCAGGGGGTGAGGAGCCGGGACCCGACGGCTGTCCCCCACCCCGGCCAGCGGCCGCATCTCAGCTTCCCCACCCCCCACCAGACCCCCGGGCGAAGGCGCCCGGGTCCCTCCAGAGGAGAACCCTTGACACGATCCTCACGACGCCTCGTCAGCTTCGTGGCCGCGGCGACCGTCGCCACCACCCTGGCCGCCTGTGGCGGCGGGGACTCCGGTGGCGGCGGCGGCGGTGGCGGCAGCGAGGAGAACGAGGCCTCGGACGTCGGCATCACCGAGGACTCGATCAAGCTGGGTGCGCACTACCCGCTCACCGGTGTCGCGGCGCCCGGCTACAGCGAGATCCCGACCGGCGTCCAGGCGTACTTCGACTACGTCAACGCCAACGGCGGGGTCAACGGCCGGCAGATCGAGTTCGTCTACCGGGACGACGCGTACAACCCGACCAACACCAGCCAGGTCGTGAACCAGCTCGTCCTCGAGGACGAGGTGTTCGCGCTCATGTCGGGTCTGGGCACGCCGACCCACAACGCGGTCACCGACTTCCTCAACAGCGAGGGCGTGCCCGACCTGTTCGTGTCGTCGGGCTCGCGGCTGTGGGACGACGTCGAGGAGAAGCCGTACACCTTCGGCTGGCAGCCCGACTACGAGATCGAGGCCAAGATCATCGGCCAGTACGTGGCCGAGAACTTCCCCGACGCCAAGGTGGGCCTGTTCCTGCAGGCCGACGACCTCGGCGAGGACGGCGCCGCCGGTGCCCGCCGGTACCTCGAGGACCAGATCGTCGCCGAGGAGACCTACGTCCCCGGCAACACCGACGTCCGTCCGCAGATCTCGGCCCTCCAGGCCGCCGGCGCGGACCTCGTCCTGGGCTTCAACGTGCCGAGCTACACCGCACTCTCGCAGCTGACCGCGCTGCAGCTGGGCTACCGGCCGCAGTGGTTCTACTCGAACATCGGCTCGGACCCGCAGCTGGTCGGCTCGCTGCTGGCCCGCTTCTCCGAGGGCCAGGTCAGCGACGCCAGCCTGCTCGACGGCGTCCTGACCACCGAGTACATCCCGACGGTCGACCAGCCGGACAACCCCTGGATCCAGCTGTTCCAGCGGGTCTGGGACGAGTCCGGCCAGGAGGGCGAGCTCACCAACTACCGGGTCTACGGCATGTCGCAGGCCTACACGATGGTGCAGGCCCTGCAGTCCGCCGGCCAGAACCCGACGCGTGACGACCTGGTCGCCGCCGTCGAGCAGGCCGGCTCCGAGTGGGAGGGCCCGGGCTTCGCGCCCTTCCGCTACTCGGAGGACCGCCACGCCGGCTACAGCGGCATGTCGGTCAGCCGGATCGTCGGCGAGGGCTCGGAGGACCTGACCCCCGTGCTCGTCACCGACAACGGCGACGCCGAGATCGAGGAGTACGACGGCCAGGCCGCCACTCCGCCGGAGAACGGCATCCCGGACGAGGAGCCCGTCAACTAGGACTCCCCGCACGGCGACGGGCCGCCGACCCCCACCGGGGTCGGCGGCCCGTTCGCCGTCCCGGGTGACCGCCGCGAGAACGCTCAGCTCCCGAAGTGTCGGCAGTTGATCTCCGGGTAGGGCTCTGCGCAGGCCCCCGTCCCGGGGTACGACGGCGAGACGAGGAGCACGGCATGGTGCACGCGGCGCGGACGATCCGGCGGGCGGTGGTGACCGGCGGCGCCGGGTTCCTCGGCTCCCACCTGTGCGAGCACCTGCTCGACCGCGGCGTCGAGGTGGTGTGCCTCGACAACTTCCTCACCGGCTCGCCCGAGAACGTCGTCCACCTGATGGAGCACCCCGGCTTCCGCCTGGTCCGCTGCGACGTCACCGACTTCGTGCACGTCCCCGGACCCGTCGACCTCGTGCTGCACTTCGCCTCGCCGGCCAGCCCCCTGGACTACCTGCGGATGCCGATCGAGACGCTCAAGGTCGGCAGCCTGGGCACCCTGCACACCCTGGGCCTGGCCCACGAGAAGGGCGCCCGCTACGTGCTGGCCTCCACCTCGGAGGTCTACGGCGACCCGCTGGTGCACCCCCAGCCCGAGGAGTACTGGGGCAACGTCAACCCGGTGGGCCCGCGCGGCGTCTACGACGAGGCCAAGCGCTTCAGCGAGGCGATGACCACCGCCTACCGCACCTCCAAGGGCACCGACACCGCCATCGTGCGGATCTTCAACACCTACGGCCCCCGCATGCGCCCCGACGACGGCCGGGCCATCCCCGCCTTCGTCGGCCAGGCGCTGGCCGGGCGGCCGCTGACCGTGGCCGGCGACGGCTCGCAGACCCGCTCGATCTGCTACGTCGACGACACCGTCCGCGGCATCCTCGCCCTCGCCTGCTCCGACCAGCCCGGTCCGGTGAACGTCGGCAACCCCGACGAGCTGTCGATGCTGCGGCTGGCCCAGTGGATCATCGAGCTCACCGGGTCGTCGTCGGGGATCGAGTACGTCGACCTGCCCGTCGACGACCCGAAGGTCCGCCGGCCCGACACCCGCCGCGCCGAGGAGCTGCTCGGCTGGCGGCCCACGGTCCCCTCCGAGGAGGGTCTGCGCCGCACGGTGGCCTGGTTCGCCGAGCAGCGGGAGGCCGCCGCGCTGCGCGCCGGCTGAGCCCGGCGGGTGTCCTGGGCCACTTCTCCGGCGGCACCCCTCCTCGGTGTCCTGGTTCACGTTTACATTGGGACAGGCGGCTAGGGGGCACGCCGAGGAACCGGACACTGACGGAGAGCAACCCATGGGCCGCCACGCCGACACCACCTCTGCGCGCCGCGTGCAGCGCCCGGCCCCGATCGCCCTGGTCGTGGCCCTCCTCGTGGTGGCCCTCGTGGCCGGCGGCGTGGTGTGGTGGCTGGCCGGCTCGGGCAGCAGCGACGGGTGCGGGACCACCCGCACCGTCCGGGTGACCGTCGCCCCGGAGCTCGGAGACGTCGCCCAGGACCTCCTCGCCGAGCCCCAGGACCTCGGCGGCGGCGCCTGCGCGGCGGCCGAGGTCGCCGCCCAGGAGCCGCTGCAGACCGTCGGCGACCTCTCCGCCCTGGAGGGCTCCGCGCTGCCCCAGGTCTGGGTGCCCGACAGCTCGCTGTGGACCGTGCGCGCCGGCGACGCGCCGCTCGACCCGTCCGGCTCCATGGCCACCTCGCCGGTCGTGCTGGGCACCAGCCGGGCCGCCGCCGACGCGCTCGGCTGGAGCGAGCAGGCGCCGCAGTGGAGCGAGGCCCTGTCCGGCGCCCGCCCGGTCGCCGTCCCGGACCTCGCCGCCAGCGCCGAGGGCGTCGCCGCGCTGGCCGCCGTCCGCACGTCGCTGGGGGGCGGCGACGCGGCGGACAACGCCGTCGTCCAGGCGGTCCTGGCCGCCCGCCGCGGGCCGGCCGTCAGCCCCGCCGACGCGCTGGCCACGGCGCAGTCCGGCGACCCCGGGTCCCCGCTGGTGCCGGTGAGCGAGCAGGAGGTCATCAGCGTCAACCGCGGCGCCGAGGACCCCCAGCTGGTCGCCGTGTACCCGGCCGAGGGGTCGCCCGAGCTGGACTACCCGGTGCTGCGGGTCGGCTCCCCCGGTGACGACGACCGGGCCGCCGTGGACGCCGTCGTCCGGGCGCTGACGTCGGAGGCCGCGCGCACCGCCGTCCTCGCCGCCGGCTTCCGCGACGCGGACGGGACCGCGCCGACCGACCCCGGCCCCGGCGTGCGGGAGCAGGCGCCCGAGGTGCTGCCGGTCGACGCCGAGCAGGTGCAGGGCCTGCTGGCCGAGCTCGCCCGGCTCGCCGCGCCGTCGCGGCTGCTCACCGTCATCGACGTGTCCCAGTCGATGGAGGCCCCCGCCGGCGACGGCACCCGCGCCACGCTCGCCCGGGACGCCGCCAAGAGCGCGCTGACCCTCATCCCCGGCACCTCGTCGATCGGGCTGTGGGTCTTCGCCTACCAGCTGCAGGGCGAGCAGGACTGGGTGGAGCTCGCGCCCATCCGCACCCTCGACGAGGAGGTCGACGGCGGCACGCAGCGCGACGCGCTCGACGAGCAGCTCGACACCCTCCCCGGGCGGCTGTCCCCCGGCGGCACCGGCCTGTTCGACACCGCGCTGGCCGCCGTCCGCGCCGCGCAGGAGCAGTACGACCCCAACGCGGTGAGCAGCGTCGTCCTCGTCACCGACGGCACCAATGAGGACTCGTCGGGCATCGCGCTGGACCAGCTGGTGCAGACGCTGCAGGACGAGGCCGACCCGCAGCGGCCGGTGAAGGTCATCGGTGTGGCGCTCGGCCCGGACGCCGACGTCGCGGCCCTCGAGCAGATCGCGCAGGCCACCGGCGGCGCCGCCTACTCCGCCGTCGACCCCAACGACCTGCAGGGCGTGCTCTTCGACGCGCTGCGTCAGAGGTAGGGGCCCAGCCGCTCCAGCGCGGCGGTGACCTCCGGGACGCTGACCCGCGCGAGCGCCGGGTCCAGCTCGGTGGCCCACGGGTCGCCGGTGCCGTCGCCGTGCCAGAGGACGACGTGCTGCTCGCGCGGAGGCGGGCCCCACAGCGCCGGTGACACCGGGCCGAACAGCACGACCGACGGCCGGCGGTAGGCGGTGGCCAGGTGCGCGACGCCGGTGTCGCCGCTGACCACCACCCGCGCCGCGGCGACCGTGGCGGCCAGCTCCAGGGTGGAGGTGCGCCCGGCGAGCACCGCGTCGTCGGACAGCCCCGCCCCGTGCGCCACGGCGCAGGCCAGCTCGCGCTCGGCCGGGCCGCCGGTGACGCGGACGTCGTGCCCGGCGTCGGCCAGCCACCGCGCGACGGCGGCGAAGCGCTCCGGCGGCCAGCGCCGACCGGGGAACGCCGCGCCGGGGTGGACGAGCGCCGCGCCGGGCACCGCGGGGGGCACGTCCGGGACGGCGAGGTCGAGCGCGTCGGGGTCCGCGGCCACGCCCAGGCCCTCGGACACCAGCCGGCACCAGCGCCGGACCTCGTGCTCGTCGGGGTACCAGGCCGGGCCCGGCCAGCCGGGGCTGGCGAAGGTCAGCAGCCGCCGCGGGTGCAGGTCGGCGACGACGACGTGCGAGGCCGGCCCCTTCCCGTGCAGGTCGACGGCGAGCTCCGGCGGCGGCCCCGGCCAGTCCAGCGGCTCGAGCTCGCGGGCGGGCAGCACCTCGTCGACGGCGTCGACCAGCCCGGCCAGCGGCGCGAGCGCGGTCGTCGTCGCCAGGACCAGCCGGTGACCGGGCACGGCCGCCCGCACGGCCCGGATCGCCGGGACCCCGGTGAGCAGGTCACCGAGCCCCAGCGGCCGCAGGACGACGGCCACGGGACTGCCGGAACGGCTCCCTCGCAGGGACCCGCCGCGAGCTCGCGAGCGGTGGGGGGCGAGGGGGTCCTCCATCACACGCGGGAGCGCTCGACCAGGGCGGTGGTCGAGTGGCCGTCCAGGTAGGGCAGGACGACGGCCTGGCCGCCCCACTGCCGCAGCACCGCGGCCTCGGGCAGGTCGGCGCCGGCGTAGTCACCGCCCTTGGCCCAGACGTCGGGCCGCAGCCGGTCGAGCACCTCCGCCGGGGTGTCCTCGTCGAACACCACGACGGCGTCGACGTACTCCAGCGCCTCGAGCACGCGCGCGCGGTCGGCGGCGGTCACCAGCGGCCGCGAGGGGCCCTTGAGCCGGCGCACCGAGTCGTCGGAGTTGATGCACACGACCAGGCAGTCGCCGAGCCCGCGGGCGGCGCGCAGCGTGGCCACGTGCCCGGCGTGCAGCAGGTCGAAGCAGCCGCCGGTGGCCACCACGGTGCCGCCGGCGACGCGCACGCGGGCGAGCAGGGCGGACACGTCGTCCTCGGCGGCCACGTCCGGCTCGGGCACCGCGGCGGCGTCCCACGCCCCGCTCCAGTTGCCGGCCCCGCCCGCGGCGACGAACCGGCCGGCGAAGGCGACCGCCGCGGCCACCGCCTCGCCGGTCACCGCGCCGTCGGCGAGCGCCAGCGCCGCGGCGGCGGCGAAGGAGTCGCCGGCGCCGCAGGGGTCGCCGCCGGTCACCGGTACGGCGGGCACGACCATCGGCGCGCCCTCGCCGTAGGACAGCAGCGCGCCGCGCGCGCCGAGGGTCACCGCGACCGCGCCCACGCCCCAGTGCCGGATCAGCGCCTCGGCCCGCGCCCCGACGGCGGCCAGGCCGTCGCCGTCGGCGGGCACGTCCGCGGCCACGCGGGCGGCCTCGGGGCCGTTGGGCGTGACCAGCCGGACGGACGGCACCGGGTCGGCGCCCCGGGGGTGCGGGTCCCACACGACCGGCCCGCCGGCCTCGGCCAGCAGCGCCCGGACGGCGGGGTCGGCGGTGGTGCCGCGGCCGTAGTCGGCCACCAGCACCGCGGCGGCGTCGCGGACGGCCGCGCGCGCCTCCTCGGGCAGCTCGCCGAGGGTGACGGTGGGCGCGCCGCTGTCCAGCCGCACGACGGAGTGGTCGCCCACGCGCACCCGCCGCTTGACCGCGGTGCCGCCGGTGGCCGGGACGGCGACCAGCCGCACCCGCCCGGCCAGCAGCGCGCGCAGCCGGGCCGCGCCGTCGTCGTCGGCGAGGGGGGCGACCAGCACGACCTCGCGGTTCGTCGCCTGGGCGGCGATCACCGCGGCCAGCGCGGCGCCGCCGGGGCGCTCGCGGGCCTCCAGGTCCTCGACCACCGGCACCGGCGCGTCGGGGGTGAGCCGGGACGCGGTGCCGACCAGGTCGACGTCGAGCAGCGCGTCGCCGACGACCACCAGCGGCTTCACCGGGCGATCCCGAGGCGGGTCTGCGGCACGCGGGCGGGCTCGGCCAGCACCGCGGCGTCGAAGGCGGCGCACAGCAGGTGCAGCGCGACCAGGTGGCACTCCTGCACGGTCGCCGTCCACGGGGAGTCGATGCAGACCGCCTCGTCCGACGCCGCGGCCAGCGGGTTCGGCGCGGGACCGGTGATCGACAGGACGGTGATGCCGCACTCGCGGGCCCGGCGGGCGGCGGCGACGGCGTTGGGGCTGCGCCCGGAGGTGGACAGCAGCACCAGGACGTCGCCCGCCCGCCCGTGCGCCTCGACCTGGCGGGCGAACAGCTCGTCGGCCGGGTAGTCGTTGGCGATCGCGGTGAGCGAGGAGGTCTCCGCCGTCAGGCAGATCGCCGAGAACGGCGGCCGGTCGGCGCGGTAGCGGCCCACCAGCTCGGCGGTGAGGTGCTGCGCCTGCGCGGCGCTGCCCCCGTTACCGGCCGCCAGCAGCCGCCCGCGGGACTCCCCGCACAGCACGTCGGCCAGCAGCCGGCCCCAGCGGTCGAGGGTGTCGACCGAGGCGTCGAGGCTGCGCACGGCCGCCTGCAGCGACGCGACGTGGTCGCGGCCGGTGAGGTGCGTGCAGGAGTCGGGTGAGACGGCCTCGCCGGCAGTGCTCTCGTGGGCATGGTGGGGAGCGACACTCACGGGGCGGCCTCCAGGGGCGCTCATCGGACGGCCTCGACGGGACGCCGGGTGGACAGGACCTGCCGGTAGACGGCCTCGGTGTCGGCGGCCACGCGGGCCCACCGGTAGCGGGCGCGGGCGCGCCGGACCCCGGCCGCGCCGTAGGCGGCGCGGCGGGCGTCGTCGGCCAGGAGCGCGGCGAGCACCTCGCCGAGCCGGGCCGGGTCGCGGGGCGGCACGAGGTCGCCGGTGACGCCGTCGGCGACGGAGTCCTGCAGCCCGCCGACGGCGGTGGCGACCACCGGGCGGCCGCAGGCCATCGCCTCCAGCGGGGTGATGCCGAACGGCTCGTACCAGGGCACGGCCAGGACGACGTCGGCCGAGCGCACCCAGGCGGGCACGTCGGTGCGGGCGACCGACCCGGCGAAGCACACGCGGTCGGCCACGCCGACCTCCGCGGCGACGGCGCGCAGCCGGCGCACCTCCGGGTCGGCGTCGACCGCGTCGGCCGGCGGGCCGCCGACGACGACCAGCTCGGCGTCCGGGACGGCGGCCAGCGCGCGGACGGCGTCCTCCTGGCCCTTGCGCTCCACCAGCCGGCCGAGCACGAGCAGCCGCGGCCGGCCCGAGCGCGGCGCCACCGGGCCGCGCGGGGTGAACACGGCGGTGTCGACGCCGCACGGGACGATCGACACGCGGTCGCGCGACAGGCCCAGCCGGCGCAGCTCGAACACCTCGTCGCTGCAGGTGGCCACCACGTGGTCGACCGCCGCGCACAGGTCCCGCTCGAGCTCGATCCGCCCGGCCGGGGAGGTGTCGGCGTCGCCCTGGTGGCGGCGCTTGACCGAGCCGAGGGCGTGGAAGGTCTGCAGCACCGGCACCGGCGTGAGCAGGCTCCCGGCGGCCTCGACGGCGGCCAGCCCGCTCATCCAGAAGTGGGCGTGGACGACGTCGGGCGGCCGCACGCCCCAGCGGGCGCGCAGCGCGGCGGCGAGCTCCGGCACGTGGCCGAGCAGGTCGTCCTTCGGCAGCGCCCGCGCCGGCCCCGCGGTGAGGTGGCTGACCGCGTAGCCGTCGGCGGTGGGCACCTCGTCGGGCAGGTCCGGGTCGTCGCGGCGGGTGTGCACGGTGACGTCGTGGCCGCGCGCGGCCAGGCCCGCGGCCAGGGCGGCGACGTGCACGTTCTGGCCGCCGGCGTCCACGCCGCCGATGGCCGCCAGCGGCGAGGCGTGCTCGCTGACCAGGTCGATGCGCAGCGGTGCGCCGGTGCCCCGGTGCGTCCTCATCGGGTGACCTCCTCCAGCAGGGTGTCCCAGTCGGAGAGGAACCGGGGAAGCCCGTACCGCTCCAGCGCGGCGGCGCGCGCCGCCTTGCCGGCCAGCCGGGCGGCGTCCTCGTCGTGCAGGTAGGTGCGGACCGCCTCCCACAGCACCTCGGGCCGGGTGGACAGCACGCCGGCGCCCTGGGGCACCGCCTCCACCACCTCGGTGGCCGCCAGCGCGACCACCGGCATGCCCAGGTGCATCGCCTCGAGCAGGGAGAGCCCGAGGGAGGTCCAGCGGACGGGGTGCACGTAGACCCGGCGGCGGGCCAGCTCGGCGTGCATGGCGGCCTGCGGCGGGTCGTCGTGCAGCGCCACCCGGCCGGGGTCCAGGCCGTACCGCTCGTGCAGGCCGGACAGGCCCATCCCGAACACGTCGACCGGCGCGGCGGCGGCCAGCCCGGGCAGCAGGTCGGCGCCCACCGTGCGGCCGCGGCGCAGCGGCTCGTTGGTGACGACGGCGGCGCGGGCCAGCTCGCCGGTCCAGCGCTCGCCGGGGTCGACGATGCCGTGCTCGACGACCGTCGTCGGGGCGCGGCCGTTGTCGTAGAAGAGCCGGTTGAAGTGGGTGACGTGCGCGATCGGGACGTCGTCGCGGTCGGCCAGCGGGTGCCGGGTGTACGGCACCGGGGCGGCGCCCTCCTCCAGCCCGGGGGCGTTGTGCTCGAGGAACACCGCCGGCAGGTCCCGGCCGGGCTCGCGGCCCAGCCACTCGCGGACCAGCTCCAGGTCCCGCACCCGCTGCAGCACGACGACGTCGACGTGCTCGTCGCGCAGCTGCTCCGGCGTCACCTCGCGGGCCGACGCCGGCCAGTCCCAGGTGCGCGCGCGGCCGAGCCCGTCGGGACCCCGGTCGGGGGTCACCGGGAGCAGGTACTCGTGCGGGCCCTGGACGAACGCCGTCGTCCAGGAGCCGTGCACGTGCCAGACCAGGACCCTCATGCGGCGATCACCTTCTCGACGGCGGCGACGACGTCGGCGGCGCTCACCGACGAGAGGCAGGGGTGGCCGGGCACCGGGCACACGCGGGCCCGGGTGTCCCGGCAGGGCGCGTCCTGGTCGCCGAGCAGCACGGTCGGGACGCCGTAGGGCGCCCAGCGGACGGCCGGCACGACCGGGCTGAACAGCGAGACGACCGGGGTGCCGACGGCGGCGGCCAGGTGCGCGGGGCCGGTGTTGCCGACGACGACGGCCGCGGCGCCGTCGAGCAGCGCGGCCATCTCCGGCAGGCTCGTGGCCCCGCCGAGGTCGGTGCCGCGGGTGCCGGCGACCGCGGCGGTGAGCGCCCGCTCCCCCGGCCCGCCGGTGACCAGCACGCGGCGGCCCGCGTCGGCGAGCGCCTCGACCGCCTCGGCGCAGCGCTCGGCGGGCCAGGCGCGGGCGGGCACCGAGGCGCCGGGGTGCAGGACCACGTAGCCCGGCTCGTGACCGACGGCCGGGAGCGGGCGGCGGACGGCGAGCCGGCCGTCGTCGCCGTCGGGGAGGTCGAAGCCGGCCGCCCGGGCGAGCGAGAGCGCGCGCTCGGGCTCCGGCAGGTCCACCTCGTCGTCCTGGCCGACCCGGTGCCGGACGTCGAGCAGCGACCCGGGGTAGTCGACGCTGGTGGCCGAGATCCGCGGGACGCCGGCGGCGCGCAGCAGCAGCGCCAGCGGCAGCGGGGACTGGTGGAACGAGGTGCTGACGACCGCCTCGTCGGGGGCGAGCGCGCGCACCCGGTCGGTCAGCGCGGCCAGGTCGGCGGCGTCGACCGGCGGCGGGTCGCCGAGGATCCACGGGCAGGCCCAGGTCCAGACCTCGTCGACACCGGGCAGCAGCGCGGCGGCCTCGGCGCCGGCCGGGCCGGCGAGGAACACGACGCGCTCGGCGGACGCGGCGACGGCGCGGACCAGCGGCCCCTGCAGGAGGACGTCGCCGGCGTTGTCGAGCCGGGCGACGAGGACGGTGCCCCGGCGGGGCCTCACCACCGGCCGGCCAGGACGTCGTCGACCGCGGCGGTCAGCGAGGCGGCCACGCGCGGCGCGGCGTCGACCTCCTGCCGCCGGGTCACCGGTGTGGGCACCAGGATGCCGCCGGCGCCGGCGGCCGCGGCGGCCTCGACGTCGGCGCCGATGTCCCCGATCACGACGGTCCGCGCCGGGTCGACGTCGAGCTCGGCGCAGGCGGCCTTGACCATCCCCGGTGCCGGCTTGCGGCAGTCGCAGCCGTCCTCGGGGCCGTGCGGGCAGACCTGCAGCGTGTCGAAGGGGCCCAGCAGCTCGGCCAGCCGCGCCATGCAGGCGTCCACCTGGCCGCGGGTGATGATCCCGCGGGCGACGCCGGACTGGTTGCTGACGACCCCCACCCGGACGCCGCGGGAGCGCAGGGCGTCGAGGGCCTCGCGGGCGCCGTCGACCGGGCGGACCCAGTCGGGGTCGCCGTTGTAGGGGAAGTCGTGCACGAGGGTGCCGTCGCGGTCGAACAGCACCAGGTCGGGCAGCCCGCGCCACGGCGCCACGCGGCGGTGCCGCACCGCGCCGCGCAGGAAGTGCCAGGTGGCCAGCGGCGGGATGGCCGCGCTGGTGAGCGCCATGGTGGTCACCTCGGCCCGGTCCCGCGGGCCCGGCGCGATGCGGGCCCAGGCGAACTCGGCGGTGCCGGCGGCCCAGGCCAGCGCCGCGGCCGCGGCGGCGCGGGGACGGCGGGCGGCGGCCAGGCCGAGCGCGGCGAGCCCGGCGGCGGTGACGGCGAGGTGCCGCGGACGGCGGCCGACCGCGGCGTCGGCGCGCTCGCGCCAGCCCGGCCCGTGCAACCGGCGCATGAGGACGTCGTCGGCGTTGCCGGCCTGCACGCGCACGCTCACCCACCGGTCGGTGGGCCGGACCGGGTGGGTGATCCGGCGCTGCCCGCGCACCAGCCGGCCGCCGGTGTCCATGACGCGCAGCGCCAGGTCGGAGTCCTCGCGGAAGGCGCGGGGGAAGCGCTCGTCGAACCCGCCGACGGCGGCCAGCGCGGCGCGGCGGTAGGCGAGGTCGGCGGTGATCCAGGAGCTGGTGGCCAGGCCGGCGGTGCCGCGCTCCCAGTCGGTGGGCCGGCGGTCCTCCGGCAGCGGCACCCGCACCCGGCCCTGGCTGCCGGCGACGTCGGCGGGCAGGTCGGCGAGGTCCCGGGCCAGCCGCTCGTACCAGTCGGGGTCGGGGACGACGTCGTCGTCGAGGAAGGCGATCCACTCCGTGCGGGCGGTGCGCCAGCCGAGGTTGCGCGCGCGGGCCGGCCCGCCGCCGCCGGTGCGGACGACGCGGGTCGGCGGGAGGCCGGGCCGGTCGACGGCCAGCGGGGACCCGGCGGGGCGGTCGTCGACGATGATCAGCTCGGCCGGGCGGGGGCCGGGCATGGCGGCCAGCGCGTCGAGCAGCACGTCGAGCGAGGGCCGGCCGATGGTCGGCACGACGACGGCGCAGCTCACGGACATGATCGCGCCCTGCCCGGGCACGACCGCCCGCAAACACTACGGGCTTGAAGTTCCCCCGGACGACGTCGTTCCGGCCGGGGACGGGAGGGTCCTCAGCTCATCGGCGGATGCGGGTGGCGGCGGAGACCCGGGCGAGCGCGTCGGTGACGACCGCGGCGTCGTCACCCAGGAGGGTGAGCAGGTGCGCGACGAGCTCGTCGTGGGTGACCGCGGCGGCGCGGACGCGCTCGCGGCCCGCCTCGGTGAGCCGCGCGTGCAGCAGCCGCCGGTCCCCCGGCCGCCGCTCGCGCACGACCAGGCCCTGCTCGACCAGCCGGCCGACGGTGCTCGTGACCCCGGCGCGGGACAGCCCGAGGGCCTCGGCGACCTCGCCCATCGTGGCGCGCTCGCCCGGCGCCTCGGCGATCCGCCGCAGCGCCTCGAAGCCGGTGAGGGACAGGTCGTGCTCGCGGTGCAGCGCGGAGTCGACCCGGTGGGTGATCCGGTCGTGCACCTGCACGATCCGCAGCCAGGTCTCCGCGGCGCCCGGCGCGGCTCCGGCGAGTGCCGCGGGGTCGGCCGGGATCCCGGTCGTCAGCACGTCGTCGGGGGTCACCGCACCATCGTCGCCCAGGTCCGCGTCAGGCGCTCCCGGTCGGGTCCGCGGGGTGCCGCCGGCCCGCAGCCAGCACCAGCCCCGCGGCGGTGGTGACCAGCGCCAGGCCGGCCGCCACCAGCGGCAGCGGCAGCGGGTCGGGGTCGACCGGCCCCTGCGCCGCGGCGACGCGCAGGTCCACCGCGGCGGTGCGCGCGCTGTCGGCGCCGACCACCTCGAGCGTCGTCGGCCCGGGGACCCCGCCGTCGGGGATGCGGACGGCGACCTCGACCGTGCCGTCCGGCGCGGCCACCGCGGTCCCGAGCACCGTGCCGTCGGGGCCGCTGACCGTGACCTGCTCCCCCGCGCCGAAGCCCGCCGCGCTCAGCACGACCTCACCGCCGGCGGCCACCTGCTCGGCCGAGGCCGACACCGAGGCGCCGGCGTCCGGGCCGTCGGCGGGAGCTCCCGGGGCGGTCTCCGGAGCGGGCAGGCCGGGCACCGGCATCGGCACGGCCTCGCCCGCCGGGGCACCGGGCTCCGGGACGGGGGTCGGCATCGGGGCCGGCGGGACCTCCGCGGGCGACGGCGCGGTGATCGCGGCGCAGTCCTCCTCGGCCGGGCGGGTGAAGGAGAAGCCGTCGAGCTCGTCGGTGTACGCCGTCCCCGAGCCGTCGAGCGCGGTGTACTCCAGCCGGCTGTCGATCGTCTCGCCCCAGTCGACGTCACCGGTCCGCAGCACCACCGTCTCGCCGGGGGCGAGCTCGGCGGAGTCCTCGCCGTCCGGGCTGCGCGTGGTGGCCAGCGTGACCGCGTAGGCCACGGTCCCGGCCGTCACCTCGACCGCGACCCCGCCGGGGCGGCAGCTCGGCCCGTGGGTGACGCGCGCGTCGGGCCGGGCCGGGTCGTCGGCGGCCAGCGCGGGGCCGGCCAGCGCCACCCAGCCGGCCAGGAGGCCGGACACGGCGAACAGGAGAGCGGGCCCCGTCGGCACGACGGGGCGGGGCGTGCGCCTCGGCACTGACCCGACCGGCACGTTTCCCCCTCGAGCGGTCGTGCACGCCGCGGCACCGGTGGTTCCGGCGGCGGCGCTCCCCCATCATGCGGTCCGGGAACGCCCGTTGACGACGGGCCGACGGCGCGTCGCGGCGAACGGCCCGGCGTGTCGGGACCGCGGGGGCCGCGAGGGCCGGGCGGGGCCGGTGAGCCGGATCACTACGGTGGCCCCGTGGACTCAGCAGCCGGGACCGGTCGCCGCCGCCAGAACGAGGTCTACCGCGCCGGGGTGTACGGGCGCTCGCCGCTCGTCCCCACCACCGCGGAGCCCCTGCAGCGCCGGGCGCGGGCGCGGCTGACCGCCCGGGCCTACGCCTACGTGGCCGGCGGCGCCGGGGAGGAGAACACGCAGCGGGCCAACCGCGCCGCCTTCGACCGGTGGGCCGTCGTCCCCCGGGTGCTGCGCGACGTGAGCGACCGCGACACCTCCGTGGAGCTGCTCGGGCGGCGGATCCCCGCGCCGGTGCTGCTCGGCCCGGTCGGGGCGCTGGAGCTGGTGCACCGGGAGGCCGACCTCGCGGTGGCCCGCGCCGCGGCGTCCCTCGGGGTGCCGTTCGTCTTCTCCAACCAGGCGTCGGTGCCCATGGAGACGTGCGCGCAGGCCATGGGCGACGCGCCCCGCTGGTTCCAGCTGTACTGGTCGACCTCCGACGAGCTGGTCGAGAGCCTGGTCGGCCGGGCCGAGGCCGCCGGCTGCGAGGCGCTGGTGGTCACCCTCGACACCACGATGCTCGGCTGGCGCCCGCGCGACCTCGACCTCGGGCACCTGCCGTTCGCGCTCGGCAAGGGGATCGCCCAGTACACCTCCGACCCGGCGTTCCGGCGGCTGGTCGAGGCCCGCGTCGCCGCGGCCGGCGACGCCGCCCCCGCGCAGGCGGGCGAGGCCGCCGGGCGCGACCGCCAGCCCCGGCCCACGCTCGCCGCGGTGCTGGCGATGGTCGGGATGGCCCGCGCCTGGCCCGGCCCGCTCCGGGAGAACCTCCGCTCGCCGCTGCCGCGGGCCGCCGTCGAGACGTTCCTGGCCACCTACTCCCGGCCCTCGATCACCTGGGCCGACCTCGCCTGGCTGCGGGCCCGCACCCGGCTGCCGATCCTGCTCAAGGGGGTCCTGCACCCCGACGACGCCCGCCGGGCGCTGGACGAGGGCGTCGACGGCGTGGTGGTGAGCACCCACGGCGGCCGGCAGGTCGACCGCTCGATCTCCGCGCTGGACGCGCTGCCCGACGTCGTGGCGGCCGTCGGCGACCGCGGGCCGGTGCTGCTCGACAGCGGCGTCCGCAGCGGCGCCGACGTGCTGGTCGCCGTCGCCCTCGGCGCGCGGGCGGTGCTGCTCGGCCGGCCCTACGCCTGGGGCCTGGGGCTGGCCGGGGAGGAAGGCGTGCGGCAGGTCGTCTCCGACGTCCTCGGCGAGTTCGACCTGACGCTCGGCCTCACCGGTCACACCTCGGTCGCCGAGCTGGGCCCGGAGGTGCTCCGCCGGGTGGGCTGAACTCGCCGCCCCCGTGCAGAGGCGGGAGGGTGGGCGCGGTCGACCCGCCGTCGAGGAGGTCCGCGTGAGTGCTCCCTCCGTGCGCTCCCAGCTGTTCCGCCGCAAGCCGGTCGCGCTCATGGTCGAGGAGACCGGCGCCGGCGACCCCGAGGGCGGAGCGCTGGCCCGCCGCATCGGCGTCGGCCAGCTCATGGGGCTGGGCATCGGCGCCACCATCGGCACCGGGATCTTCTTCGTGATGAGCACGGCCGTGCCCGAGGCCGGCCCCGCCGTCGTCGTGTCGTTCGTCCTGGCGGCGATCACCGCCGGGTTCACCGCGCTCTGCTACGCGGAGCTGGCCTCCACCATCCCGGTCGCGGGCTCGTCGTACTCCTACGCGTACGCGACGCTCGGCGAGGTCGTCGCCTACGTCGTCGGCTGGTGCCTGGTGCTGGAGTACGCGGTCAGCTCGGCGGCGGTGTCGGTGGGCTGGAGCGAGTACCTCAACGAGCTGCTCGACGACCTGCTGGGCGTGCGCATCCCCGACGCGCTGGCCTTCGCCCCCGGCGCGGGTGGCGCGGTCAACCTCCCGGCCATCGTGCTGGTGACCCTGTGCGCGCTGCTGCTGGTCCGCGGGGCCAGCGAGTCCGCGCGGGCCAACGCCGTCATGGTCGTGCTCAAGGTCTGCGTCCTGCTGTTCTTCGCCGCCGTCGCGTTCACCGCCTTCGACGCCGGCAACCTCGCGCCCTTCGCCCCGCTCGGCGTGGCCGGGATCAGCGCCGCGGCGTCGTCGATCTTCTTCAGCTTCATCGGCCTGGACGCCGTCTCCACCGCCGGCGAGGAGGTGCGCGACCCGCGCCGGACGCTGCCGCGGGCGATCGTCGGCGCCCTCGTCGTGGTGACGGCCGTGTACCTGCTGGTCGCCGTCGCCGCGGTCGGCGCCCAGGCCGCCGGCGCCTTCGAGGGTCAGGAGGCCGGGCTCGCGGTGATCCTCGAGGACGTCACCGGGTCGCGCTGGCCCGCGATCGTCCTGGCCGCCGGGGCGGTCGTCTCGATCTTCTCGGTGACGCTGGTGACCATGTACGGCCAGACGCGGATCCTGTTCGCGATGAGCCGGGACGGCATGATCCCGTCGCTGTTCAGCCGGGTCGACCGCCGCACGCTGACCCCGGTGCGCGGCACGGTCGCCGTCGCGCTGTTCGTCGGCCTGCTGGCCGGGTTCGTCCCGCTGGACTTCCTCGTCGACCTCACCAGCATGGGCACGCTGGTCGCGTTCACGGTGGTGTCCATCGGGGTGGTCGTGCTGCGCCGCACGCAGCCGGACCTGCCGCGCGGCTTCCGCGTGCCCGGCTTCCCGGTGGTGCCGCTGCTGTCGGTGGTCTTCTGCCTCTACCTGATCTGGGGGCTGCCCGGCGTCACCTGGGCGCTGTTCGCCGGCTGGCTGGCGATCGCCGCGGTCGTCTACGTCACCTACGCCCGCACCCACTCGGCGCTGCGGACGCCCCGGTGACCCTCGTCGTCGGCCACCCCGCCGACCTCGAGGACGGCGGCGCGGCCCACCTCCGGCTGGCCGCGACGCTCGCCCGCACGGGCGGGGACGACGTCGTGGTGGCCACGGTGGTCCCGCGCGGCTTCCCCGACCCGCGGGTGGACCACGAGTACCGGACGTGGGTCGCCGACGTCGTCCGCTCCCGCCAGGGCCGGGCGGCGCACGACCTGCGGCAGGCCGGGGTGGCCGAGGTGCGCACCGTCGCCCTCGAGGCGCCGTCGGTGCCGGCCGGGCTGGTCACCGTGGTCGGGCAGGTCGGCGGGACGCTGCTGGTCCTCGGCCGGGAGGGCGCGGTGCCCGAGCACCTGCTGCGCTCCTCCCCCGTGCCGCTGGCGCTGGCCGCGCGGGCGGGCGCGCCGGGGCCGCGCGTGACGCGGCTGACCTGCGCGTGGGCCGGCACCGACCGCTCCCGCGCCGCGCTGGCCTGGGCGCAGCGCACCGCGGCCGCGTGGGAGGTGCCGCTGCGCCTGGTCACCTTCGCGCCCGAGCGCGACCCGCTGCTGCCCTCGGAGACCGGCCTGCACGTCGAGCGCGAGGTGGCCTCCGCGTGGGCCGGGCAGGCGCGGGAGGAGCTGGACCGGGTGGCCGCCGGCCTGCCCGGCCCGCCGGGGACCGCGGTGGCGCGGGGCCCGGGGTGGCCCGGTGCGGTGTCCGCCGCGGGGTGGTCCGACGGCGACCTGCTGGTCGTGGGCTCGTCCCGGCTGGGCCCGCTGGCGCGGGTGTTCCTCGGCTCGACGGCGACCCGCATCGTGCGCGCGGCGCCGGTCCCGGTGGTCGTGGTCCCGCGCGGCACGGAGGGTTGAGGGACACGCCCGCCCGGGGTTGACGCCTCCTGTGATGCGGCTCACAGTGGACGTGGGCGGGGGCAGCCGGCAATCGAGTGGCCACCGACAGCTCGGTGGACCGACCAACGCGGCCAGACCGTCAGGACCGGCCCCCCGCCCCTCGATCCCCTCCCCCGAGGCCCGCGCCGAGCAGCGCGGCGAGCGCGGCGGTCCCCTCGAACAGCGCCCGGGACCGGGCGTCGACGTCGGCGTCCCGGGCGGCCAGCGCGGCGCGGACGTCGTCGTGCCGCCCCGCCTCGCGGAACCGCGGCACGAGCTCCCGGAGCGGGCCGATGCCGTACCCCGCCCGGCGGAGCTGGTGGACGATCCGGGCGTCCCGGACGTCGGCCGGCGAGTAGCGGCGCGCCTCGCCGGCTCCCCGTCTCGGGCTGACCAGCCCCTCGGCGTCCCAGTGCCGCAGGGTCGACGGGCGCACGCCGAGGGCCGCGGCGAGCTCGGCGACGCCCATCGCGTCCGAGGGCCGCACGTCCCGGATCGGCTCACCGGCGATCAGCTCCGCGGCCTCGCGGGCGAGGGTCAGGTCGCGCCGCTCGGCGTCGAGCCGGGCGTGGGCGGCGTCGAGGAGGCGGAGCAGCCCCGGCGGGTCCCGGTGGGCGGCGCGGAGGAGCTCCGTGGCGTGCACCGGCCCGACGGCGGCCGCGAGCGCGCGGTGGGCCTGCGCCGCGCGGACGTGCTCCTCGGCGAAGGTGCGGTACCCCGACGCGGTGCGCCCGGCCGGAGGCAGCACGCCCGCGGCCTCGAGGTCACGCACGTGCTGCACCGAGCACCCGGCCCGCCGGGCGACGTCGACCGTCCGCAGGCCCGACTGGAGACTCCGCACCGGTTCCTCCCCGTCTCCTCGGGCCCGACCCTCCACAGGGACCTGGATGCCACGCTCGAAGGCGTGGACATCGACGAGATCATCGGTCACGTCACCTCACTGGGCGGCGTCCTGGTCCTGCGGCCGGGCCCGGGCGACGGCTCGCCGGAGGCGGCCTGGGGCGACGTCTTCCTCCACTGGGCGCCCGACGGCGTCGTGCCGCGGACCCAGCCGTTCGCGACGGTCGTGACGAAGGACGCACCCGGCGACCGGTCGTCGCGGCTGGACCGGCCCGGGACGTTCCGGGTGAACGTCGGCGTCGGGCGGGAGGAGTTCACCGCGCTGGTCGGCCGGGCGCCGCGGGAGCCGGCCGGCGACGACGAGCCCGCCCCGGACACGACCGACACCGTGCTGGCCCACCCGGTCTACGGCGAGCTGGGCTGGGTCTGCGTGGTCGACCCGGGGCCGCGGACGGGGGCGACGGTGCGCGACCTGCTGACCCGGGCGCACGCGCGGGCCCGGGCGCGGACGGAGCGGCGGGCGCGGGCGTGAGGAACACCACGGCCCCGCTCCTGCGCGAGGAGCGGGGCCGTGGCGGTGTCTCAACCAAGACGTGCACCCGAAGGGATTCGAACCCCTAACCTTCTGATCCGTAGTCAGATGCTCTATCCGTTGAGCTACGGGTGCGTGCTGTGCAGTTGTCGTGCGCGGAGGCTCCGGGATTTGAACCCGGGATGGGGATTAACCCAAACCGCATTAGCAGTGCGGCGCCATAGACCGGACTAGGCGAAGCCTCCCGGGGTCCGAGTCCCCCCGGAACCACCGGGGAAGAGACTACCAGCGGCCTCCGCGGCCCTCCCAGCCCGGGGGGTCCGGGCCGGGAGGGCGGGCTCAGACGGCCACCCGCTCCCGCGGGGACGACACCGCGCGACGCCCTGGCAGCAGGGTCACCAGCACCGCGACGGCGGCGCCGGCCACCGCCAGCACCAGGCTGCCGGTCACCCCGTGCGGGCCGTCGATCAGCGCCCCGCCGAGCGCTGCGCCGACCGCCGAGGCGCCGGTGGCCATCGTGGAGAGCCAGGTGAAGGCCTCCGTGGTGGCGTGCGCCGGGGCGAGGGCGCCGACCAGCGAGTTCTGCACGGTGAGCGTCGGCGCGATCGCCGTCCCACCGAGGAACAGCAGCGCGCCGAGCACCCACGGGCTCGACGCCGCGGCCAGCGGCGCCAGGCCGATCGTGACGCCGAGCAGCAGCCACCGGTACTGGCGCGGCAGCGAGGCGCTCACCACGCGGGCACCGAACCACAGGCCGCCGGCCACCGAGCCCAGCGACCACAGCGCCAGCAGCAGGCCCGACATGCCGGGCGAGCCGGCGGCGTCGGCGAACGCCGGGATGGCCACCTCCAGCGCGCCGAAGCCGAGCATCAGCGCCGAGCCGCTGACCAGCACCCGCGGCATGCCGGGGGCGAGCACGGTGGCGAAGGGGCTGGTGCGCTGGGCGGCCGGCACGGGCGTCCAGCCGCGCAGCGCCCTCGACGTCGCGATGCCCAGCGCGCCGGCCACCGCGAGCAGGCCGGCGACGCCGAGCGCCCACGCCGGGCCGGTGAGGACGGCGAGCGTCGCGACCAGCGTGGGGCCCGCGACGAAGACCAGCTCGGTGGCGGTGGCGTCGAGGGCGAAGGCGGTGCCGCGCACCCGCGGGTCGACCCGCGACCACAGCGCCCGCACGGTGCCCGACACCAGCGGCGTCGCCGCACCGGCCGCCGCCGACGCGGCGACGACGACCGCGATCGGCGCGCCGCCGAGGACGACGGCCACCAGCACGGCGAGCAGGAGGGGGTAGGCGCCGGCCTGGCCGAGCAGGACCGGGCGCGGGGTGCGCCGGTCGGCGAGCCGGCCGAGCACCGGCGCCATGGCGGCCATCGCGAGGCCGTAGGTCGCCGACGCGAGGCCGGCGGCGGCGTAGGAACCGGTCTGCTGCTGCACCATGAGCAGCAGCGCCAGCGGGACCATCGCCGAGGGCAGCCGGCCGGCGAAGCCGGCGAGCAGCAGCACGGGGGCGGACGGCAGGCGCCAGACGGACAGGTACGCACGCACGACGGAACTCGCTTCGGAAGATCGAGGAAGAGGAACAGTAGGGGGTCAAGAGTCGTTGACCCCCTACGACGATAGCAGGGCGGTAGGGAGTCACATGGACTACGACACCTACGGGTCGAACGCCGTGGAGCTGGCCATCGACCTGGCCAACGCCGACCGCGCGGCGGATCCGGACTGGGCGGTGGCGTTCCTGCGCGCCCACGACGAGTGGTTCACCCCCGAGACGGCGCTGGAGCTCTCCCCCGCCGAGACCCGCCGCGCCGCCGCGACCTCCGACCTGGTCCGCGCGGTCGCCGTCGCGGGGACGCAGGACGACGTCATCGCCCGGCTCAACGAGCTGCTCGCCCTGGCCCGGCCGCACCCCTACGCCACCGACCACGACGGCGAGCTGCACCTGCACTACGCGCGCCCCGACGCCTCCGCGCTCGAGCAGCTGACGACGACGGTGGCGATGGGGCTGTCCCAGGTGGTGGCCCAGCACGGGTGGCAGCGGCTCGGCGTCTGCTCGGCCGAGGGCTGCGACGACGTCTACGTGGACACCTCGCGCAACGCCAGCCGCCGGTACTGCTCGAACACCTGCGCCAGCCGCTCGACCGTCGCCGCCTACCGGGCCCGCCGCAAGGCCTGAGGAGGGCTAGCGTCCCGCGGGTGACCCCGCTGCGGCTGCGCCACTGGGACGCCCGGCTGCACGCCGCCGTCGGCGCGCTGCCCGCGAGCCCGGCCGACCGCTGGCTGCGGCGGCTGTCGCGGGCGGCCGACCACGGCAAGCTCTGGTTCGCGATCGCCCTGGTGCTCGGGCTGCGCCGCGGGGCGCCGCGGCGGGGCGCGGTGCGGGGCCTGGGCTCGCTGGCGGTGGCCAGCGGCGTGGTCAACGCCGTCCTCAAGCGGCTGTTCGGCCGGGTGCGGCCGGACCTGGCGAACCTGGCGGCCGACCGTCGGCTGCGCCGGGCGCCGCACACCCTCTCCTTCCCCAGCGGCCACTCGTCGTCGGCGGCCGCCTTCGCCACCGGCGTGGCGATGGAGGACCCGCTGGCCGGCGCCGCGCTGGCCCCGCTCGCGGTCGCGGTCGGGTACTCGCGGGTGCACGTGGGCGTGCACTACCCGGGTGACGTCGTCTCGGGGCTGGCCATCGGGGCCGGCGTGGCGCTGGCCGGCCGGCGGTGGTGGCCCGTGCGCCCGACCGAGCCGGCGCGCGTGCGGCCCGGGAGCAGCGCCCCCGCGCTGCCCGACGGCGAGGGCCTCGTCGTCGCCGTCAACCCGCGGTCGGGGCCGGAGGGCTACGACCCCGCCGAGGAGATCCGGCGCCTGCTGCCCCGCGCCGAGGTGCTGGCGGCGTCCGAGGGGTGCGGCGTGGGCGACCTGCTCGAGGAGGCCGCCCGGTCGGGGCGGGCCACGGCGCTCGGCGTGGCCGGCGGGGACGGCAGCGTGGCGGCCGCCGCGGCGGTGGCGCTGGAGGCCGGGCTGCCGCTGGCCGTCCTCCCGGCGGGGACGCTCAACCACTTCGCCCGCGACCTCGGGGTCGAGACGCTCGAGCACGCCGCCGACGCGGTGACGGCCGGGCAGGCGGTGCGCGTGGACGTCGCCGACGTCAACGGGGTGCCGTTCCTGAACACCGCGAGCATCGGCGTCTACCCGGAGCTCGTGCGGCGCCGCGACGCGCTCGAGGGGCGGCTCGGCCGGTGGACCGCGACGGCGGTGGCGGCGGCGCAGGTGCTGCGCGCCGGGACGCCGGTGTCGATGGTGCTCGGCGGGCGGCCGGTCGAGGTCTGGATCCTGTTCGTCGGCAACTGCCGCTACACCCCCCGCGGCCTGGCGCCGGCGTGGCGGCCGCGGCTGGAGGACGGCCTGCTCGACGTCCAGTACCTGCGCGCCGACGTCCCGTTCAGCCGCACCCGCGCCGTGCTCGGCGCCCTGCTCGGGATCAGCGACCGCAGCTCCGGCTACGCCACCTCCGCGACGCCGGAGCTGCACGTGCACCTGTGGTCGGGCCCGCAGCGCGTCGCCTACGACGGCGAGACGGGCGAGGCGGCGTCGTCGTTCGTGTTCGGCAAGCGCGCGCCGCTGACGGTGTACTGCAGCCGCACGGCCTGACCCCGCGCCCCGTCGCGGGCGTTCCTCGCGCCCTGCCGGCCCGGCGGCACCCGCGACGCACGGGGAACACCCCCACCCGGTCCGCTCACCGGCCGGGGTGAGCGGCCGACGTCCCGGACCGGACCACCGCCAGGACCGCCACCGCGGCGAGCGCCTCGCCGAGCTCCTCGACGAACGTCGCCGACGCCGCCCCGGCACCACCGGCGAGCAGCCCGGCCAGGTGGGTGAGCACGTCGAGGCCCAGGGCGGCGAGGGCGTAGCCCGCGAGCGCGGCCACCACCGGCACCGTCGCGGGGACGTCCCACGCCCGGCCCGCCACCGCGAGCAGCCACAGCGACGGCACGGCGACGGCGAGCCCGAGGAGCAGCGTCGTCAGCGGGGACGTCCCGGCCTCCGCCAGCGAGTGCGCGCTCGCCAGCTTCACGACCGCGAGCGCCAGCCCCGCGGCCGCGACCGCCGCCCACCACGGCCGGGCCCGGCCGGTGGCCGAGCGGCACGCGCGGCCCGCGAGTGCCGCCACGGCGACGAAGACGCCGGTGGTGAACAGGCGCGGGAGCCCGCCGACCGCGTCGAGGTCGAGCAGGTGCCGCACCGACGGGACCGCACAGTGCCCGAGAACGCAGCTCAGCCGCACCGCGAAGGCGGTCCCGAAGAGGACGATCGCGGCCAGCCCGAGCAGGAGCACCCACCACGCGCGCCGCCACTGCGGACGGGCCGACGGGTGCACCGGCCGATCATCCCGTGTTGCGGGCGGCACCTGCACCGACCGAGCGCGGGGAGGTGCGGATCACTAGGTTCCGATCAGGTGTCCCGAACCGCTGCCTGGGCAAGGGACACGCCTGAGGTCCCATCGACGGAAGAGGTCATCCATGTTGGTCCGCCGGATCGCCCGGCCCCTGCTCGCAGCGTCGTTCCTCTACGGCGGCGTCGACACCCTGCGCAACCCGCAGACCCGTGTGCCGGGGGCCCAGCCGGTGGTCGACACGATCACCAGGACGGCGGACCAGCAGCTGCCGGTCCAGGTGCCGCGCGACACCGAGCAGTGGGTGAAGATCGACGCCGGCATCAAGGTGGGCGCGGGCGCGCTGTTCGCGCTCGGCAAGCTGCCCCGCCTAAGCGCGCTCGCGCTGGCCGGGAGCATCGTCCCGACCACCTTCGCCGGACACCGCTTCTGGGAGCACGAGGACCCGGAGGAGCGCTTCGGCCAGCTGTCGAACTTCCTCAAGAACGCCGGCCTGCTCGGCGGCCTGCTGATCGCCGCCGTCGACACCGAGGGCCGCCCGTCGGTCGGCTACCGGGCCCGCCGCGCGGCCAGGCGCGCCGCCGAGTCGACGGAGAAGAACTACGAGAAGGCGACCCGGCGCGCGGCCAAGGCCCAGAAGAAGGCCGCCAGGAAGGCGAGGAAGGCCAGCTGAGCACACCCCTCGGACCCGCGGCCGCGCTCCGGAGGATCGCCTTCCTCCTGGAGCGCGCCCGCGAGCCCACGCACCGGGTCGCCGCGTTCCGCACCGCGGCGGCCGTCGTCGACACGATCGGGCCCGAGGAGCTCGACCGGCGGATCCGCACGCGCACGCTCACCGACCTGCGCGGCATCGGTCCCAAGACCGGCGCCGCGATCGTGCAGGCGCACGCCGGCGAGGTGCCGGAGTACCTGGCCCGGCTCGAGGAGGCCCACTCCGAGCTCGTGCCGCTGGCCGACGACGTCGCCGAGTTCCGCGCCACCCTCCGCGGCGACCTGCACACGCACTCGGACTGGTCCGACGGCGGCAGCCCGATCCGCGAGATGGCCGAGGCGGCGATCGGGCTGGGCCACGAGTACATGGCGCTGACCGACCACTCCCCGCGGCTGACCGTGGCCAACGGGCTGACGGCGGAGCGGCTGGAGCGCCAGCTCGACGTCGTCGCCGAGCTCAACGCGGAGCTCGCGCCGTTCCGGATCCTCACCGGCATCGAGTGCGACATCAACGTCGACGGCAGCCTCGACCAGACCGACGAGCTGCTCGGCCGCCTCGACGTCGTGGTGGCCAGCGTCCACTCGGACCTGCGCGCCGAGTCCGCGGCCATGACCGAGCGGATGCTCGCCGCGGTCGCCAACCCGCACACCGACGTCCTCGGGCACTGCACCGGGCGGCTGCTGATCCCCCGCGAGCAGCGGGAGGGACGGCGGCAGCGGCCGCGGCCGGAGAGCGCCTTCGACGCCGAGGCCGTGTTCACCGCCTGCGCGCAGCACGACACCGCCGTCGAGATCAACTCCCGGCCCGAGCGGCTGGACCCGCCGCTGCGGCTGCTGTCCCTCGCCGTCGAGCTGGGCTGCCGGTTCGCCGTCGACACCGACGCGCACGCCCCCGGCCAGCTCGACTGGCAGGACAACGGCTGCGAGCGCGCCGTCGAGACCGGCGTCGACCCCGACCGGGTGGTCAACACCTGGACCGCCGACGAGCTGCTGGAGTGGACCGCCGGCTGAGCGCGGTCCCCGGCCCCCCGGTGGCCGGTCGGGCGGTGACGTGTGAGACCTCCCACCGGGCGCCCTGGTCCCGGGGTGCTCCAGCCCGATGCCGGAGACTGGGGTCATGGCGAACCGCTGGCGCGACCGCGTCCTCCTCGCACTCGTGGCTCCCCTGCTCGTCACCGGCTGCACCTCCGCCACGCCCGACGACGCGACGCCCGAGGACGCGACGCCGGCCGAGCCCACCGCGCTGCAGGTGACGAGCACCACGGTCACCTTCGAGGACCCGTCGAGGCCGACCGTGGACGACCAGGGCAACCAACTGGCGGCGAGCCGGACGCTGGAGACCACGATCTGGTACCCCGACGGCGGTGGGGGCCCCTACCCGCTGGTCGTGTTCAGCCACGGCTACCTGGCCTCGCCCGAGGCCTACGAGGAGCTGCTGAGCCGCTGGGCCTCGGCCGGCATGGTCGTCGCGGCGCCGCGGTTCCCGCTGAGCGCGGAGGGGACCGAGGAGATCCGCGCCGACGTGCTGCAGCAGCCCGCGGACGTGTCCTTCGTCCTCGACCAGGTCCTCGAGCTCGGCCGGACGCAGGGCAGCGACGTGGAGGGCGTCGTCGACGAGGAGCGGCTCGCCGCGGCCGGGCACTCCCTCGGCGCCCTGACGACGGCCCTGCTGCGCAGCGAGGGGGACCTCGACGACCGCTTCGACGCCGCGCTCGTCCTCGCCGGCGGCGAGCTGACCTACCTCGTCCCGGAGCTCGGGCAGCAGCTGACCCGGCCGTTCGCCGAGGCCGGCGCCCCCGTCCTGTTCGTCCACGGCGGCAACGACGACGCGATCCCGCTGGAGCAGGGCGCGGAGCTCTACGGCAGGGCCCCGGAGCCCAAGGCCTTCATCGAGGTCCCCGACGCCGACCACAGCCGTGCCTACGACGACGACAGCTCCCCGACCTGGCCGGTGATCGCCGAGGCCACGACCGACTACCTCGAGTGGGCGCTCGACGCCGACCCGGAGGCGCTGACGCAGATGCGGTCGGCCGTCGAGGAGTCCGGGACCGCCGAGATCGTCGACGACCGACTCGGCTGATCCCGCCGGGGCCGGGACACCCGCCCGGGTGGGTCGTCCACCCCGGCGGGTGGACGGCTCCGGCGATCGGCTACCGTGGGTCCTCGACCGTCAGCGGTGTTCACCCGATGACGTGACGCACCCATCACTCTGTGGACACGGCGACGACTCTCCGTCAGCATGGGAGTGCGACGCCGGCCAGGTGGCACGGGGGACCAGCACACCGATGTGCCGTCACGCGTCCCGGGTTCCCCTGCGCCGACTGACCGGCCAGCGAGGACACCACTCAGCAGCAGCACCACGGGTAGCGATGACCCGTCGGGCGACTTGGTCGCCATCCACCCGACGGCGAGCAGAGGCGAAACCGGACCCGACTCCGCAACGAGAGGACCGGCATGCGCCCACACGAGGGCACCGCACTGCACCACCACCCCGGCACCGCGCCCCGGATCAGCGTGGTCATCCCGACGTACAACGAGGCCAAGAACCTCCCGCACGTCTTCGCCCTGCTCCCGGAGGACCTGCACGAGGTCATCGTGGTGGACGGGCGCAGCGTCGACGACACCGTCGAGGTGGCCCGCAGGCTCCGTCCCGACGTCGTGGTGGTCCGCCAGAACCGGCGGGGGAAGGGCAACGCCCTGGCGTGCGGCTTCCGGGCGGTGACCGGCGACATCGTGGTCATGCTGGACGCCGACGGCTCGGCCGACCCGCGGGAGATCCCGGCCTACGTCGCGGCGCTCACGTCCGGTGCCGACTTCGCCAAGGGCACGCGCTTCGCCCCGGGCGGCGGCAGTGCCGACATCACCAAGCTGCGGGCGTGGGGCAACCGCTGGCTCAACCGGATCGTCAACGTGCTCTACGGCACCTCCTACAGCGACCTCTGCTACGGGTACAACGCCTTCTGGACGCACTGCCTGCCGGTGCTCGCCCTCGACGCCTCCGACGGCGAGCGCGACCACAAGGCCTGGGGTGACGGGTTCGAGATCGAGACGATCATCAACACGCGCGTGGCGAAGGCCCGGCTGACCATCGCCGAGGTCCCCAGCTTCGAGTTCCCCCGCCTGCACGGGCAGAGCAACCTCAACACCTGGCGGGACGGCCTGCGGGTCCTGCGCGCCCTGCTCGTCGAGCGGGTCAACGGCACGCGGGGACCGGTCACCCGGCCGGCGTCGGTCACGTCCGCGACGACGGCTCCGTCCCCGCTCGGCACCGGGCACCAGCCGTCGGCCGGGGACTGGGCGGCGCTGCGGCCGCGCGCCGGCGTGGTCGGCGTCGAGGAGGTGGCATGACCACCGTCGCCGTGGTCGTGCCCTGCTTCAGCGAGGCCCGCTGGACCGACATCCTGCGCGCGGTGGACTCCGCGGCAGCGCAGACCGTCCCGGTCGAGCTGATCGTGGTCGTCGACCACAACGACACCCTCCTGCACCGGCTGCGCCGCGAGATCGGTGACCGGGCGCGCGTCGTGGCCAACCAGTACTCCCGGGGTGCGTCCGGCGGGCGGAACACCGGGGCGATGGTCAGCACGGCCGAGCTCATCGCCTTCCTCGACGACGACGAGGTGGCCGAGCCGACCTGGATCGAGGAGTTGCTGCGGGCCCACCGGGCGGCCCCCTTCGCCACCGGCGTCGGCGGAGCGATCGAGGCCCGCTGGCCGGGCGGTGCGCCGCGGTGGTTCCCCGAGGAGTTCTCCTGGGTCGTCGGCGGCTCGATCCCCCGGCGCGGGGGCACCGACGTCCGCAACGTCTGGGGCGCCAACCTGCTGGTCCGCCGGACCGCGCTCCTGGCGGTCGGGGGCTTCAGCAACGACTTCGGCAAGGTCGGTGACGCCTCCCAGCCCGAGGACACCGAGCTGTGCCTCCGCCTCAACGCGCACAACGGCCCGGGCTCCCGCTGGCGGTTCACCCCCTCCGCGGTCGTGTGGCACGAGGTGCCGCCGGAGCGCCGGACGTTCCGCTTCTTCCTCCGCCGCAGCCACCTGGAGGGCGCCGGCAAGCGGCACATGGCGGCGCTCCCGACCGCCGGCGAGCACGTCCTGGCCGAGGAGGCCGCCTACGTGCGCTCGGTGCTGCTGGCCGGCGTGGGTCGCAACCTCGCCGCGGCGCTCCGGGGGGACGTCGTCGGCGGACTCGGCCGGGCTGCCGCCATCGTGGCCGGGGTCGCGGCGGCAGGGCTCGGGTACCTCACCGCACGGCCGGGCTCCTCCCGGCCGGCCGCCCCCGTGGCCGTCGTCGACGACCTGGGCCGCGGGACCCCGGACGAGGGCAGGGCCGCACCGGCGCGCCGTCCCCGGGCCGGAGGTGCACGGTGAGCGCCCTCGCCGTGGCCGGGGACCTCCTGCGCCCGTCGGTGCGGTGGCGGATGCCCGTGCTGATGTACCACTCGACCCCGGCGGCACCGCCGGCCGCACCGAACGAGCACGCCGTCCCCGTCGGTGAGCTCGCCGAGCAGCTCGGCGCACTCGCCGCGGAGGGATGGCGCCTCCTCGGCCTCACCGAGGCGCTCGCGGCCCGCGCCGCCGACCCCGACGCCCGGGTCGTGGGCGTGACCTTCGACGACGGCCTGCTCGACTTCACGAACGCGGTCGAGGTGCTGGTCTCGCTGGGCGCCCGCGCCACCATGTACGTCCCCACCGGCGACGTCGGACTCCGGTTGCCGCCCGGCGACCCGCACGGGTCACGGCTGAGCTGGTCGGAGCTGGCCGACGCCGCGGACGCCGGCGTCGAGATCGGCAGCCACTCGGTCAACCACCGGACGCTCGACACGCTCTCCTCCCGCGACCTGCGCACCGAGGTGGTCGACAGCCGGCGGGCCCTCGAGGACGCCCTCGGCCGGCCGGTGGTCTCCTTCTGCTACCCCCACGGCTACTCGAGCCGCCGGGTCGCGCGCGCGGTGGCCGAGGCGGGTTACTCGAACGGATGCATCGTCGGGCGGAGGATCGCCACGTCCGCGGATGATCCGTACCGTGTTCCCCGCCTGCACGTCCGGCCGGGGGACACCGGCGACGCCTTCCGGGCGCTCGTCGAGAAGGGCGAGCCCGGGCTCGCGCCGCACCTCAAGCGTGTCGCCGCGCCGGCCTGGCGCACCGCTCGCCGCGCCGCCAAGCACGTGCTGGGCCGCGAGCTGACATGAGCTCCACCGGGGGAACGGACGGATCGAACTGAGATGGCGCTGGTCGACGACACCGCCCCGGCGGTCGACACCGCCGCGGCACACGTCCTGGACGTCGAGCTCTCGGACCCGGTGGGTCCGCTGCAGCGCACGGCTCCGGACGGGACGACCGCGGACGAGGCGTGGCTGCTGCTGCGCCTGGACGGCGAGCCCGTGGGGTGGGAGGTCGTGCCGCTCCCCGATCAGGGGATGCGGGCCGACGAGCTCCAGCGGCTCCTGGACAGCCGGTGGGGCGACGTCGTGCGCCGCCGTCGCGCCGCGGGTCCCGGCTTCGGCGAGGTGCACGCCCGCCACCTCGCCGTCGCTCCCCGCGCCAGCGTCGTCCTGTGCACCCGGGAGCGGCCGGAGGCGCTGGCCGGCTGCCTGGAGAGCCTGACCGCGCAGGACCACCCCGACTTCGCGGTCTGGGTGGTCGACAACGCGCCGGTCACCACCGCCACCGCGGACGTGGTCGCGGGCTTCGCCGGCCGTCTGGACATCCGGTACGTCGTCGAGCCGCGGCCCGGCCTGTCCCGGGCACGCAACCGGGCCCTGCAGGAGCCGCTGGAGGGTGAGGTCGTCGCCTGGATCGACGACGACGAGGTCGCCGACCCCATGTGGCTGTCGGAGCTGACCCGCGCCCTGACCGAGCGGCCGCAGGCCGCCGCCGTGTCCGGGCTGGTCGTCCCCGCCGAGCTGGCGACCCGTGCGCAGGTCTGGTTCGAGCAGTTCGGCGGGCACAGCAAGGGACGCGGGTTCACGCCGGCCGACTTCGGGCCGGGCAGCGGGGACCGCCAGAGCCCCCTGTACCCCCTGCCCCCCTTCGGGGTCGGCGCCAACATGGCGTTCCGCACGGCGGCCCTGCGCGCCGTCGGCGGTTTCGACGCCGCGCTCGGCGCCGGCACCCTGACGCACGGCGCCGAGGACACGCGGGTCTTCACCGACCTGCTGCGCTCGGGCCTCCCGACCCTCTACCGCCCCAGCGCGGTCACCCGGCACTTCCACCGCCGCGACGTGGCCGGGCTCCGCCGGCAGATGGAGGGCTACGGCACGGGCCTCACCGCCTTCTACACCTCCCTGGTCGTCGACTCGCCGCCCGTCCTCCTCCGGCTGGCCGCGCTGGCCGGCAGGGCGGTGCGGGACATGACCAGCTCCGACAGCCTGCGCGTCTCCGGTCTCGCGGCGGACTTCCCCGCCGAGCTGCTGTCGGCGAACCGGGCCGGGATGCTCCGCGGACCCGGCGCCTACATCCGGCAGCGGCGGCTGGACCGGCGGCTGGACCGGGAGGCCGGCGCCGTCCCCGCGGCGTCGCCCGCCGGGGACGGCGGGTGGCGGCCGACCAAGGTCGTCCACTGGGACCTCGACGGGACCGACGGTCCCGTCCTGGCCGACGAGGACGTCGCCCGCTACGGGGCGGTGCACGTCGTCGCCCGGCGCGGGGCCCGGCCGGTGGGGCTGTTCACCCTCCCCCTCCCCGAGGCGCTCGACCGCGACGCCCGCGACGCCGCGGTGCAGCGGCTGGTGGAGCCCGCGCCGGAGGACGCCCCGGTCGCGGCCGGGGGTGCGCTGCCGAGCGTCTCCGTGGTGATCCCGACGATGCTCGAGCGGCCCGCGGGGCTCTCCCGCTGCCTGCGGGCCCTGCTCGACCAGGAGCTCCCGCCGGTCGAGGTGCTGGTCGTCGACAACCGCCCCGGCACCCCCGACGGCGACGCCGCCGCGGCCGTGCCGGAGCTCGGCGACCCGCGGGTGCGCCTGCTCCGCCAGCCCGTCCCCGGGATCTCGGCGGCACGCAACCGCGGCGTCGACGAGGCCGTGGGGGAGGTCGTCGCCTTCACCGACGACGACGTCGAGGCCGATCGTCACTGGGTCCGGGCCCTGGCGGAGCGGTTCGCGACGGAGCCGGCCCTCGACGGGCTGGGCGGCCTGGTCGTCCCCAGCGAGCTGGAGACCCCGGCGCAGGAGCTGTTCGAGCAGCACAGCGGTGGGGCGGCGAAGGTGCTCGTCGCCGAGACCCTCCGCCTCGAGCGCCCGCGCGCCCGGTCCTGGCACCCGGCGCGCTACCGGGTCCTGGTGCAGCGACGCGTGGACGGCGCCCTCCGGACCGTCCGCACGCACTCGCTCTACCAGCTGGGCACCTTCATGGGCGCGAACATGGCCTTCCGGACCGCGGCCCTGCGTGCCCAGGGGCCGTTCGACCAGGCCCTCGGCACCGGGACCCCCAGCCGCGGCGGCGAGGACGTCGACATGGTCGTCCGGATGCTGGCGTCCGGCCGCGCGCTCGGGTACGAGCCCTCGGCGATCACCAGCCACGCACACCGCCGCACCGACGCGGAGCTCGCCCGCCAGATGGCCGGCTACGGAACGGGGTTCACCGCGCTGCTGACGGCCGTCGTCGCGCGCGACCCCCGCCACCTGGTGGGGCTGGCACACGCAGCGCGCACCGTGGCACGGAGTCGGCTCCGCCCCCGGGACCCCGGCGTGACCACCCTGCTCGAGGGCCTCCCGGCGGAGCTCCGCCGGCTGCGCCTCCGGGGCATGGTGTCCGGGCCCCGCGCCTACCTCGCAGCCCGCGCGAAGGAGACCTCGTGACCGCCACCGCGGCCCCGCGCAAGCGCCGGGCCATGGAGCTCAACGCCGTGGCGCTGATGGCCTCCACGGTCCTCACCGGTGTCCTGGGCATCGTGTTCTGGATCGTGGCCGCCCGCCTGCTGCCGGCCTCGGCGGTCGGTCAGGCGTCGTCGGCCCTGTCCGCCATCACCTTCCTGGCTGGGCTGGCCCAGCTCAACATCGTCAGCGTGCTGCTGCGCTTCGTCCCGCAGGCCGGCCGCGCGACCGGGGGCTTCATCGCCCGGGCCTACGGCCTGGCGCTGGGCATGGGCCTGGTGGTCACCCTCGGCTTCGTCGCACTGGGCTTCGGCAGCGCCATCCTCGGCGACGAGTGGTTCGTCCCGCTGGTCTTCGTGGGCGCGACGCTGTGCTACGCCCTGTTCCTGGTCCAGGACGGCGCGCTGACCTCCCTCGGCGGAGCCGTGTGGGTGCCCCTGGAGAACCTGGTGGCCGGGCTGCTCCGCGTGGCCCTCCTGTTCCCGCTGGTGCTCCTGTCCAGCCGCTGGGGTGCGCTCGCCGCGCTGGTGGTGCCCACCCTGCTGGCCGTCCTGGTGGTCAACACCTTCGTGTTCCGCCGGCTGGTCCCCCGGCACGTCGCGACGTCCACCGGGTCGGCCGACGTCGGCTGGAGCTCCATCAAGGGGTTCGTGGCCGGGGACTACGCGGCCAGCGCGCTGGCCAGCTGCGTCGCGCTGCTCCCGCCCGTGCTCGTCTCCGCGGAGCTCGGCAGCGAGGCGGCCGCCTACTTCTACGTCCCGTGGTACGTCAGCGTCTCCTTCGGCACGCTGGTGTGGAGCATCGCCATGGCCTTCGTCGTCGAGTACGCCAACGACGCGGCCGCCTTCCGCCGGCTGATCAAGCGGTCGATGCGCCTCACCGCGCTGGTGAGCGTCGCGGCGACGACGGTCTCCGTGGCCGCCGCGCCCCTGCTGCTCGCCCTCCTCGGCTCCCAGTACGCCGACCAGGGGACCACGCTGCTGCGCATCATCGCCCTGTCCTTCCCCTTCAGCGCCGGGTTCGTGGTCTTCACCGCCCTGAGCGTGGCGCGCAAGCGGCTGCGGCCGCTGGTGACGGCCCTCGCGGTCAAGGCGGTGGTGTTCCTCGCGGTCACCGCCGTGGGCCTCACCGACTTCGGCCTCGAGGGGCTCGCGCTGGTGTACCTGGCCGCCGAGGTCGTCACGGCGCTCGCCGTCCTGCCGATCGGGCGGCGGCTGTACCGGGAGCTCGTGGCGAGCGCGGGCCGGCCGCGGCAGGCGGAGACCGAGGTGCCCGCCCGGCCCGAGGCCGCGTCGTGACCACGGCGCCGCCCGCCGGCCGGGGGACGCCGCGCCGGTCCGACCTCCGGCTGCTGGTCGAGTCGCTGCGCCTCGACGCGCGCGTCTTCCGGCGCAACCTCTGGTTCAACCGGGTGGCGGCCTCCTTCGCCGTCCCCAAGGTGCTGCGCCGCACGCTCTACCGGCTCGGCGGCATGGCGGTCGACTCCTTCGCGGTGAGCCCCGCCTGCCGCTTCGAGGGGGATCCGCGCAACGTCCGGATCGGGGCGCGGAGCTACCTGAACCTGCAGTGCTACATCGAGGCCGTCGCGCCGGTCGAGATCGGCGTCGACTGCGCCGTCGGCATGCAGACGATGATCATCACCTCGGACCACCGCGGTCCGGGCGGGACGTGGCGGTCGCAGGCCAGTGGCCTGCCCGTGGTGATCGGGGACCGCGTGTGGCTGGGCGCCCGCGTCACCGTCCTGCCCGGCGTGACGATCGGCGACGACGTGGTCGTGGCGGCGGGAGCGGTCGTGGCGGCCGACTGCCTGCCCCGCGGCGTCTACGCCGGTGTCCCCGCCCGTCGTGTCCGCGAGGTCGGACCCAGCAGGATCGGCGCAGGAGAGGCGACCACATGAGTTCCACCAGTGCACCGACGGGAGTGCCGGACGTGTCCCTCCGGACCGGCGAGCGCACCGGCGCCCGGACCCGGACGCTCGTCGCCTGGGCCGGCATCGGCACGTCCGTGGCCTCGGCCCTGGCGGTCGCCGTGGACGCCCCGCAGGCGGTCCGCCTCGTGACCGTGCTCGCCTTCGTCTGCGCGGGTCCCGGCGCGGCCGTCCTGGCCCACGTGCCGACCTCCCGGCAGTCGACGTCGTGGGCGCTGACCGACGTGGTCTCGCTGGCGGTCTGGGGCATCGCCTCCGCGGTCACGGCCTGGCTCGACGTGTGGTCACCGACCACCCTCCTGCTGGTCCTCGCCGCCGGCACCGTCGTGTCCTGCGCGGTCGCGCTGCTCCGGGTGCGGGGGGCCGGCCGGTGACCCGCGCCTTCGCCGACGCCGGCACGCCCGACGCCCTCCCCGGCGTCCCCGACGAGAGCGGCCCCCACCGGGACCGGCCGTCGCTCCTCCGCCGGGCACTGGCGCCCCTGGTGGTCCTCGCCGGCCTGGCCGCGTGGGCGGTGAGCCTCACGCAGGTCGACACCGCGACGCGCTCCGACTACGGCCTGCTGGCCCTGGTCGGTCCGCTGTTCCACGTCGGCCTGGCGCTGGTGTGCGCCGGGTTCGTCGTGGAGCTCTTCGACCAGCGGCGCACCTGGGTGCTGGTCGCCGGGGTGGTCGGTCTCGTGGCGGTCGTCGACGCGACGGTGCCGATCCTCTACACCAACCCCGAGTACGCCTGGACGTACAAGCACCTCGGCGTCGTCGAGTGGTTCCGCGAGGGCAACGGCATCACCGACCCCCGTGACATCTACCAGCAGTGGCCGGCGCTCTTCACGGCGGTGGCCGCCCTCGGCGAGCTCACCGGCGTCAGCACGCTGACCCTGGCGACGTGGGCCCCGTTCGCCTCCAGCCTGCTGGTGTGCCTGCCCGTCTTCGCCATCGCCCGGACCCTGTCCGAGGACCGCCGGGTGGCGTTCCTGACGGTCTTCCTCTTCCACGCGGGACTGTGGGTGGGTACCGCCTACCTGTCGCCGCAGGCGTACGCCTTCCACCTGAGCCTGGGCTGCGTGCTGGTGGTGCTCACCTGGCTGCGCCGGACCCCGACGGAGTGGCGCCGCGGGCCGTCGCGGCTGCGGCGGCTCAAGGCCTGGTCGGTGCGGGGTGCGGAACCGGTGCCACCGGTGTCGCGGAGGAGCCGCTGGGTCGCCCTGGCCCTCCTGTACGGGCTCTTCACCGCCGTCACCATCGCCCACCAGCTGTCGCCGTACATGCTGGTCGTGGCCTTCGTGCTCCTCACGGTGCTGGGGACGGTCCGGCCCCGCTGGACGGTGCTCGGGTGCCTGCTCATCGCCGTCGCCTACCTGCTCCCGCGCTTCGACTTCATCAACAGCGCCTACGGCCTGCTCGACAGCCTGCGGTTCTGGGAGAACGCCGGCGGCGTCGTGACGACGACGACCGGGAGCGCCGGCCAGGTGTTCACGAGCACGGTCGCCTCCGCGCTCGCGCTCGGCGTCTGGCTCGCCGGCGCCGTCGCCGTGCTCGCGTCCTGGCGCAGGCCCGGCCGGGTGCTCGTGCCCGCCGCCCTGGCGTTCGCGCCGTTCCTCATCCTGCTCGGGCAGAGCTACGGCGGCGAGGCCATCTACCGCGTCTACCTGTTCTCCCTGCCCTTCACCGCCTTCCTGATCGCCCAGGCGGTGGTGCGCATCCGGTGGAGGCGCGTCGTCGTCCCGGCGCTGGCCGTCGTCCTGGTCGCCGTCTCGCTGGCCAGCATCCAGGGGCTGCACGGCACGCTGGCCTGGTCGACCTTCTCGGAGGACGAGGTGGAGGCCATGGAGTGGATCTACGACAACGGCGAACCGGGCCGCACGCTGGTCATCGGGGCCCAGAACGGGCCCGGGCGCCTCACGGCCGACTACAACGCCTTCGGGGTGCCGTCCTCCGGCGGCGACCCGGACCTCCTCACGTTCGCCGGCCTGGGCGGGGAGCAGCTCGACGAGGGCGGGCTGCCCGCGGTCGAGGAGTTCATGGCGACCCAGGGCGAGCGGCCGTACCTGGTCGTCACCCGCAGCATGATCGAGTACGCCGAGTACTACGGCCTGGTGACCGACGGTTCCTTCCAGCGGCTCGAGGAGGCCGTCACGGGCGCGCCGGGGTGGACCACCGTCTACGAGAACGACGACGCGTTGATCGTCCGCTTCGACGGCGTCCAGCCGTGAGCGACGCCGTCCCCGGCGGGGGGTTCCTCCGCTGGGCGACGCAGGACTGGAAGGTCAACGCCGGGTACCCGGACTCGCAACTGCTGCTCGTGGCGTTCCGCACCGCGCAGTGGGCGGTGCGGCGGTGGGGTCTCCCCGGGAGGGCCCTGGCCTTCGGCTACTCGCTGTTCACCTCCCTGTTCGTGGGCGTCGAGCTCCCGCCCGGACTCGAGGTGGGACCCCGGCTGCGCGTCTTCCACCCGCACGGCATCGTGCTCAACCCGGGGGTGCGCCTGGGCGCCGACTGCGTGCTCCGGCAGCACGTCACGATCGGGAACGTGGTCCGGCGGGACGGCTCGGAGAAGGGCGTCGCCAGCGCCGGGGACGACGTGGAGTTCGGGGCCGGGTGCGTCGTCGTCGGCGCCGTGCACGTCGGCTCGCACGCGCGGGTCGGCGCGCTGTCCCTGGTCCTGCGGGACGTCCCCGAGTGGGGCGTCGTCCTCGGCGTCCCCGCCGAGCTGGTCCGCGTGGACGACCCGGGCTACCGGCGGCCCGAGGCCGCGTCGGAGGTCTGAGGACCGTCGCGCAGCCGGGACCGCGCCCGCCGGCGGCTCCGGTCGGGCCGGCCTCGCCGCCGCGCGGGTCACCCCGCGGGGAGGGTGACGGTGGTCAGCAGCCCCCGGTGGTCGGAACCGGGGACGGTCACCGTGCGCAGGTCCCGTGCACCGGCGCCGCGCACCAGGACGTGGTCGATGCCGATGACCGGGGGGATCGCCGCGCCGGCCGGGAAGGTCGCCGTCCACCGGGCACCGAGCTGCTCCGCCGCGTCCCGGTACCCGTCCTGCAGCAACCCGCGGAACTGGGCGTTGCCCCACGTCGCGTTGAAGTCGCCACCGACGAGGACGGCGGAGTCGTGCTCGTCGGCCTCCTGGCCGAGCCGCTGCAGCAGGGCAGGGAGCTTGGCCAGGTCGCGGACCCAGTCGTCGGCCGCCTGCGGCCACGGGCCGGCTGCGTGGACCCCGAGCACGGTGGGGCCCGGCTGTCCGTCGGCCAGGCCGACCCGGGCCGACACCGCGGGGAAGGTCAGCTCGTCGTGGCGTGTCTCGTCGGTCAGCGGGGAACGGCTCCACAGCCCGATCCCGTCCGCGCCGGGGGCGGCCAGGACGACGCTGTGCGGCAGGAGCTCGTCGAGGCCCGCCGCCTCGAGCTCCCGGCGCAGCGACGGGGTCAGCTCCTGGAGGGACACGACGTCCGCGCCGGAGCGCTCCACGACGGCCACCAGGCCCTCCGCGTCGGCCTCGCCCAGCCTCACGTTCGCCGTCAGCAGCGTCAGCGGCTGCCCGCCGGGCACCTCCACCGGGTCGCCCGCGTACGTGGGGGCCACGGCGGCGACGGCGGCGACGGTCAGTGCGGCGGCCACGCCGGCTCCGATCCACCGCCGGCCGGCGACCAGCAGTGCGGTGGACACGGGGGCGAGGGCCAGGAGGTGGGCGGAGAAGGCGCTCAACGCGACCAGGAGACTGCTGCCGGAGAGGTGGTGGTGCGCGGCGAGGCCGATGCCCGCCGACAGCCCGGCGAGGGCACCGGCCAGGCCCGCGACGCGACGGGCGCGCTGCCGCCCGCAGGGACGCCCGGCCGCACCCGGCCCACCCGGCACGGCCTCCCCGGGAGTCAGCGGTACATCCGGACCCAGTCCACGTAGAGGCTCACCGTCTCCGGGGTCGTCGCGTCCGGAGCGGGGATCCACGTGCCCTGAGGTCCCACGTCGAGCTGGATCGCCAGGTGCATCGGGCCGTGCGGGATGGCGGCCGGCTCCGTGGTCCGGAAGACCTGCTCGCCGTCGATGTAGACGGTGATGCTGTCCGGCTGCCAGTCGACCGCGTAGTTGTGCCACTGGGTGAAGTCGCCGGTCACCGTGCTGTCGATCCGCTGGTCGTCGGCGCCGTAGTGGACGGTCGTGTGGTTGACCCCCCGGTCGCCCGCGACGATCTCCATCACGTCGATCTCGCCGTCGATCGGCCAGTTGTCCGAGTCCGGCCACAGGAGGATGGCCGGCGCGTAACCCGTGCCCTCCTCGACCCTGGCCCGGAACTCCCACCTGCCGTAGGTGGTGGCCGGCTCGCCGTGCCATGCGAGGCCACCGGAGTACTGCTGCCAGGCGGTGATCACCAGTGAGCCCTGGCGGAGCGAGACCGCATCCGGGCTGCGGACCCCGATGCCGTTGGCGCCCAGGCTCCCGTAGAGCCGCCAGTCGGTGAGGTCCAGCTGCGCGCCGTCGAACTCGTCGCCGTCGAACTGCTGCCAGCCGAGACGTTCGGCCGCGGTCGACGCGGGGGGCACCCCGTCGTTCAGGCCGGGCGCCGGAGCCTCCGTGCCGTCCGTGCTGCAGGACGCCAGGAGACCCAGCACGGTGGTGGCGGCGAGCCAGCCACCCATCCGGCTGCGGAGGGCGTGGCGGGGCCGGCCGGTCCGGGCGTGCGACCCGGCGGCTCGAGCGTGCGACGGCATGGTCAGTCCAGGATACGGGCCCGGACAGGCGAGATCAGCGGATGTGGTGGACGCAACCGGATCGGAGGACGGGCGGGCCCGGGTGGTCGTCGTGGCCGGCCTCGGGCGACGGGGCGCGTGTGACCAGTGGTGCGCAGGGGGCCTGGGAGAGACGAACCGGTCCCCATCGCCTGTGCACTCTTCACATCGCACCGTGTCGACATATTTACTCAGAGCCATGTCGTCACACCGTGCATCCGGCCGACCGCGCGACGTGAGGAGGCGCCTCGCCATCCGCCTCATCGCCCTGACGGCCGCCTTCACGGCCGCCAGCAGCCTCGTCGCCCTGTCCCTGGAGGCGCCGGAGGACGCTGCGGCCGCCGGTCCGCTGGCCGAGGCCGCCTCCTGGTGGAACTCCTGGGGCCACGGCGACACCTCGCAGCGCCGGCTCCGGAACGAGGTCCCCCGCGACACCCGGCGGTCCGGCCCCCCTGCGCCGGCGGTCACGCCGACCACGCCGCCGACCACTCCGGCCGCCGTGCCTCCGCCGGCCGCCGTACCGCCGCCGGCCACCGCGCCCACGCCGTCCGCCACCGCCTCCACCCCGGTGCCGCAGGCCACGCCCCCGTCCCCCACCGCGCCCCAGCCGGCCGCCGTGCCGCCGGCGTCGACGACGACGAGCGGGGCGAGCACCCCGGCTCCCACGGGTGACGTCACCGGGTGGCGGCAGGTCTTCTCCGACGGCTTCGACGGCTCGACGCTGGGCCCGCAGTGGCGCACCTACTCCGGCCAGCCCGGTGGTTCCCCGTACGGGACCTGGTCACCCTCCCAGGTCCAGGTGAGCGGCGGCTTCCTCCAGCTGCGCAACGAGCTGCTGAACGGCCAGTGGGTCAGCGGCGGTCTGGCCAGCCGGATCGGTCAGACCTACGGCAAGTGGGAGATGCGGTTCCGCATCGACGCCGGCGACGAGATCAAGTACGCCGCCCTGCTCTGGCCGGACGGCCCGAACTGGCCGCCGGAGATCGACTTCGCCGAGGACGCCGGCGGCAACCGCAGCGGCACGACGGCGACGCTGCACCACGGCGGGGACGACGCGATGGTCGGTGAGCGGGTCGCCGTCGACCTGACGCAGTGGCACACCATGGGCGTCGAGTGGTCCCCCGGCCGCCTCGTCTACACCCTCGACGGCCGGCCGTGGGCGACGACGGTCCACCAGGGCGTGCCGAACGAGCCGATGCACCTGGCGATCCAGACCCAGCCGGGCGGCTGCCAGGGCGGTGGCGGCGCCTTCGGCTGCGGCGTGGGCAACCCGCGGACGACGACCATGCAGGTCGACTGGGTCACGATCTACGCGCCGGCCTGACCCGGGACCGGGCGCCGGTGACCACCCCCCGGGGGCGGTCACCGGCGCCGCCGTCGTCAGGCGCCGGCCCGGACCGCGCCGGTCCGGCCGACGGCGTACCCCGAGGCAGCGGCCAGCAGGCCCACCCCGGCCGTGACGGCACGGGCCAGACCCCACCCGTCCCCGCGGAGGAACCGGCGCAGGTCACGCCACACGCCGCGGGGGATGGCCCCCAGCACGTGACCACGCTCCTCCCCGAGCGCGCTCCCCTGGTCCAGGGCGGCCATCGCGGCCTTGCCGCGCCCCTCCGAGTGGCACCGGCGGACGAAGTGGCTCCAGCTCGCCCGGGCGGCGGGGACGTCGTGGACGATCTCGGCCTCCGGGACGTACAGCCAGGACCGGCCGGTCACGGCGGCCGCGCGGATGCAGAACTCCGTGTCCTCCGGGCTGGAGGCGGCCCCCAGCTTCCCGAAGCCGTCGCGGAAGCCCCCGACCCGGGCGAAGTCCTCACGCCAGACGGCCATGCTCTCGCTCCACACGTTGCGCACCTCGCTGCGCCCGGTCGGCATCCCCTCGTAGGACGCGCCCACGACCCAGAGGAACTCCGGCGGGAACCAGCGGGGTACGACGCCCCCGGGCCAGTCCGCCTCGACCCGCCCCCCGACGCCGACGGCCCCGGGGGTCTCCTCCAGCCCGCGGACGAGGTTGGTCAGCCAGGTGCGTGCCGCGCGCGTGTCGTCGTCCAGGAAGGCGACGACGTCGCCCCGTGCGGCTCTCGCCCCGGCGTTCCGGGTGCCGGAGGCGCCGCGCGAGGTGGTGTTGGGGACGACGCGGACCTCGGGGAACGCGCGTCGGACCCGGTCCAGCAGTGCGGGGGCGTGGTCGACGGCGACGACGACCTCGAGCGGGCGCCGGTCCTGCTCGAGCGCCGACCGGACGGCGGCGGTGATCCCCGCCCACCGCGCCTCGGTGTAGCAGGCGATGACCACCGAGACCGTCGGCTCGGCGGGGCGCTCCTCCGCCGGGTGCGCCACGGCGACCACCGACTCGCAGGCCGACGGGGATGGCAGGTTCGGCACGGGCGTCCTCCGCAGTGCTCAGAGCTCGGCGTCCGGGGAGGTGCAGGGCTCCTGCGACCTCCCGGACCCGAACGGGGCCGGCGTCACGCGCGGGACGGGGACGTCCCGCGTGCGGTGATCGGCGATGACCGCTCTGTCGCTGCGCGAGCACTCCCCCACGCGTCCGCTCCGACCACGGCGGGGATGTTGCCCAGTGAAACTGTGACACACCTGTGAGATCGCCGCGACGTGACCGCGATCATGGACCGGCCGTCCGTCACGGCGGGCAAGACGACGCCGGACGGTGTCCGTGTGGACACCGTCCGGCGGATCGGCCCCGGGATGAGGGGCGCGGTCAGGGAGCCGTGGTGAAGCCCTGCGCGATCTGCTCCACGAACGGCGACCGCAGGAGCGAGTTGTGCTCGCCGGACAGGGTGGTCATCCGGACGTCCCCGACCAGCAGCTGCCGCCAGACGACGAGACTCGCCTCGTTGAGGTGGCTGACGTAGACGTCGACGCGGCCGTCCCACGGCTGCGGGCGGTGCAGGAGCGACACCCGGACACCGAGTTCCAGCATGCCCTCCATGCGTGCGCCCGACGGGGGCAGTGCCCCGGCCGCGAGCGCCAGGACACGGCGCCGCCACAGCTCACGCGTCGTCTTCGGCGCGCCGTACTTGTCGTCCCCGGGCAGGGGGGCCACCGCGGGGTGCTCCCCGTTCGCCGTCGCCTCCGGGGACCAGGCCTGCTCGACCAGCCGCTGCGGCAGGACGGTGTCGATGAGGGTCACCGAGGCGACCTCCTCGCCCGCGGCGGCCAGGCGCCGCGCGACCTGCAGGGCGACGAGCCCCCCCATGGAGTGCCCGACCAGCCGGTACGGCCCGTGCGGCTGGATCTCCCGCAGTCGGCGGAGGTGCCGGCGCGCCGCCATGCCGATCGAGTAGTCGGGCAGCCCCCACTCCTCGAAGCCGTGCGGCTGGAAGGCGTACACGGGCTGGTCCTCGCCGAGGGCCTCGGTCAGGGGCAGGAAGGCCTGGCCTCCGGCCCCGGCGCCCGCGAAGCACACCACCGGCGGGCGTGAGCCCGTCTGCCGCAGCGCCACGACGCTGGCGTGCCGGCGCCGGGTCCCGGCCCGCGCGCCGCCGTCGGCACCCGCCCGGGACCGGGACACGACCGCCGCCAGCTGGCGCACCGTCGCGTTCTCGGCCACGTCCCCCGAGGTCAGCACGACACCGTGCTCCTCGCCGAGGCGGGTCAGCATCTCCTCGACGCTCAGCGAGTCACCGCCCAGGGCGGTGAAGGTCTCGTCCCGGCCGACGCCGGAGCGGTGCAGGACGGACTCGAACAGCCCGGCCACGACCTTCTCCCAGTGCCCCTGGGGCGGCTCGGGATCGTGCCGGGCGGGAGCGGGGAGCGCCGCGCGGTCGACCTTGCCGCGCTCGTTGCGCGGCATCTCGTCCAGCAGCACCAGCTCGGCGGGGACCATCCAACTCGGCAGCAGCGCGACGAGGTCGCGACGCAGCTGCGCCGGCGAGGGGGTGCGCCGGTCGCTGTTGGGCGCGACGTAGCCGACGAGTCCGGTGCCGGTGTCGTTCTTCACCGCGACGACGGCCGCGTCCGCCACCCCGGTCAGACCGCGCAGCGCCGCCTCGACCTCGGAGGGCTCGACGAGGTAGCCGTTGACCTTCACCGCGTCGTCGGTGCGGCCCAGCTGGTGCAGGACGCCGCGCTCGTCGTAACGGCCCCGGTCGCCCGTGCGGAACGTGGCCCGGCCGTCCTCGGCGCGGCCGAACGGGCCGTCCGCGCCACCGGCCAGGTATCCCCCCAGGTGGGGACCGAGGACGAGCAGCGTGCCGACCTCGCCGCGCGGGACCGCACGACCGTCCTCGCCGAGGACCTGGATCTCCTTCCCCTCGACCACGTGTCCCGCGGGGACCGGGCCGTCGCCCACCGGGTCGGTGGGCAGGAGGGGCCCGAACGTCAGCTGCCCCGTCTCGGAGGAGCCGAGGTGGTTCGCGATGGTGATCGCGCCGAGGCGCTCGCGGGCCGCCCGCACGTCGCGCCCGTGCAGCGCCTCGCCCGCGGTGACCACCAGCCGGAGGTCGTCCAGGCGTTGTCCCGGCGACAGCGCACCGGTCAGCGCACGCAGGAGGGACGGCGTCATCGACAGGACCGTGACCCCCTGCTGCCGCAGGAAGGCGGGGAGGCCCCGCATGCCACGGTCCCGGGGGTCGTAGACGTGCAGGCTCGCCCCGTTGAGCAGGGCGCCGAAGACGGCGTGCTCACCGAGGGCGAAGGACGGCGGCAGGACGAGCCCGAGCCGCTCCCCCGCCGTCAGGCCCATGAGCCGGCCGGTGGTGGCGGCCTCCGCGACGACGAACGCCTGGCCGTGGACGACCCCCTTCGGCCGGCCGGTCGACCCGGAGGTGAAGACGATGGTCGCCGGGCTGTCGGGCCCCGGCTCCACGGCCGGCTCCCCGTCGGCCGCCGCGGCGTCCTCCGGGCCCGGCAGAGCGATGAGGGCGTCCAGGTCGGTCAGGGCCGGGAAGGTCCCGACCTCCGCGGCACGCGCCGCGAGCCGGCCCTCGGCCACGGCGAGCGCCGCTCCGGCCATCTCCTGGATCTGCTGGAGACGCCCCGTCGGCAGCTGCGGGTCCAGGACGACCAGCGGCCTACCGGTGAGCACCACACCGAACATGGCGACCACGAGCTCCGGGGTCGGGGTCGCGAGGACCGCCACCGGCGCATCCGGCGCAGCGCCCGACGGCAGGAGCGAGCGGATCCGGTGGGCGGCGGCCCGCGCACGGGAACCGAGCTCCGCGAAGCTCATGCTCGAGTCGGGTCCGGACAGCGCGGTCGCAGTGCCCCGCTGGGCCACCACCGCCTCGAAGACGGGGGCCACGCTGCCTGTGCGGCGGGCTGGGCCGGTCACGGGTGAACCGGACGCAGGGGCAGACATGTACACCGTTCCTTCTGCGTGTCTGGACTCGACGACGGTAGCGGCCGGCGCCGTCAGGTCGTACCTCGGTCCTCCGATCGTGTTCCGTCGTCCTCGCGCCGCCCAGAGGCGCGTCCCCGGGGTCATCCATCGGGGTGAGTGCGCGTCCCGCGCGGGCACCGCGGCTCGTCGGGAGCCCATGATCGGTGGTCAGCGGCCGGACCGTCCCCTTGGCAGTGGTCGGGCCGGCCACTAGCTTGACGTCCCCTGACGGTGGGTGGACGACGCCACACACGGAGCGTGATGGTCATTCGGTTGGTCCGCGGTGCGTCCGCCCGCCCCGACGTCGCCTCCGGCCCCGCACCCGTCGTCCTGCGCGTGATCGACCTCGCCGATCCCCGGTGGGACGTCGCGGCGGAGGCCGGGTGCCTCGACGACGTCGAGCGGGCGCGGGCCGAGCGCGGCACGGCCGCCGTGCGGAGGCGACGTGTCCTGGTCCGGGCCTGCCTGCGACGGGTGCTGGGCGACCTGCTCGGCACGGGACCGGCCGGCGTCCCGCTGCGGTCCGACGACGGCCGGCCCTTCCTGCCCGGTGACCCCCTGCGCTTCTCCTGCTCCGCCAGCGAGGACCTCGCCCTGGTCGCCGTGGCGCGCCGCGGTCTGGTGGGCGTGGACGTGCAGCGCCACCGCTCCGAGGAGGTCCGCGACGCCGCGGACGAGGACTGGTTGGCCGAGACCGAACGGGTCCGGCTCCGTGCGCTCCGGGACGAGGACCGGCCGGAGGCCGTCACGCGCGCGTGGACGCAGAAGGAGGCCGTGGCCAAGGCGAGGGGAACCGGCATCCGGCGGTCGCCCGTTGACCTCGCGACGCCGGTCGCCGACCGCGGGCAGGTCGGTGGCCTGCACGTCTCCCCGGTGCCGGTCCGACCCGGCTACGTCGCCAGCCTGGCGACGAGTGTCCCGCTGGACCCGGACGTGATCAGCCCTGTGGCCCTGACGCCAGGAGGTAGGAGATGACGGAGCTCGGCACCGCACCGGACGAGGTGCGCGCGCCGGCACCGGTGCGCCAGGTCGCGGACTTCAGGACCCGCTGCGAGTCCGTGGCCGGCCGCCGGCTCCCCACCGCCACGGCGCTGCACCAGTGGTCGGTGGCCTCGTACCGGGGCTTCTGGCGCACCTTCCTCGACTGGGCGGACCTGGCCTGGGAGGGGTCCGCGGACACGGTGAGCACGTCGGACGACGTGTGGACCGCCCGCTTCTTCCCGGACGTCCGGCTGAACTACGCCGAGAACCTGCTGCGCCCGCTCGCCGGCGTCGACGACGCGTCGCCGGCGCTCACCTCCGTGCACGGGGACGGCTCGTCCGAACAGCTCTCGCGGTCGGACCTGCGCGCGCTGGTCCGCCGGACCTCGCGCGCCCTGGCCGACGCCGGTGTGCGCGCCGGGGACACGGTGGCCGCGATCTCCGCCAACAACGCGCGGATCGTCGTCGCCGGGCTCGCCGTGGCGGGTCTCGGGGCCGCACTGTCGACCGCCACCCCCGACATGGGCGTCAGCAGCCTGCTCGGGCGGTTCGGCCAGGTCGGCGCCACCACGCTGCTGGTCGACCGCTCGAGCCTCGGTGGCGGTGAGAGGCCCGCCGACGAGGTGCTGCGGGAGGTCGTGTCGGCGCTGCCGGCGACCCGCCGGGTGGTCCTGCTCGACGACGGGCCGCTGCCCGAGGCGGCCGGGCTCCCCGTGAGCCGCCTGACCGACCTCGTGTCGGCGGTGCCGGCCGACGACCCCGGGCCGGACTGGCCGCGGATGGCCTTCGACGACCCGCTCTGGGTCCTCTTCTCCTCGGGTACCACCGGACCGCCGAAGGCGATGGTGCACGGGATCGGGGGCTCGCTCCTCGAGCACGTCAAGGAGCACCGCCTCCACGTCGACCTCCGCCCGACCGACGTCCTGTACTTCCACACCACCACGGCGTGGATGATGTGGAACTGGCAGCTGTCGGCCCTGTCGGTCGGCGCGCACGTCGTCCTCTACGACGGCCCGATCAGCGGCCCGGAGACGCTCTGGCGCCTGGCGGCGCGGTACGGGGTGACCGTCCTCGGCACCAGCCCCGCCTACCTGCAGCTGTGCCAGGACGAGGGCTACGTCCCGCGGGCCGACGTCGACGTCAGTGCCATCCGTGCCGTGCTGTCCACCGGGGCGGTCCTGCACGACTGGCAGTTCGCCTGGGTCGCCGAGAACGTCGGCCCCGTGCCGCTGCAGTCGATCTCGGGCGGTACGGACATCGTCGGCTGCTTCGTGCTCGGCCACCCGGAGGTCCCGGTGCGTCCGGGTCGCTGCCAGTCGCTCAGCCTGGGCCTGGACGTGGCCGCTCTGGACGACCACGAGCGCCCGGTCCTCGACGAGGTCGGCGAGCTGGTCTGCCGCAACCCCTTCCCGTCGCGGCCGGTCCGCTTCCTGCAGGACCCCGACGGGGAGCGCTTCCGGACCGCGTACTTCACACAGCACCCCGGCACGTGGACCCACGGCGACCGCATCGAGATCGCCGGGGACGGCTCCTCGCGGCTCCACGGTCGATCGGACGGCGTCCTCAACGTCAACGGGATCCGCATCGGCCCCTCGGAGGTCTACACGATCGTCCGCGCGGTGCCCGGCGTCGCCGACGCGATCGCCGTCGAGACCGACGACCCCGCCGCCCCGGGGAGCAGCCGCATGGTGCTGCTCGTCGTGCTGCAGCAGGGCACGGAGCTCGACGACGAGCTGAGCCGGCACATCCGGGCGAGACTGCGCCGGGAGGGGTCACCCGCGCACGTGCCGTCGGTGATCCTGGCGGTCGACGAGATCCCGCTGACCCACAACGGCAAGCGGTCGGAGAGCGCGGCGCGGGCCGTGCTCCAGGGCCAGCCGGTCCGCAACCTGTCGGCGCTGAAGAACCCGCGGTCCCTGGAGTCGATCGGCGCGGCGGCCCGGCGTGCCGAGGAGGCCGCGACCGCCGCAGCCGTCCCGGACGGGGACGACGACGTCCACGCCGTCGTGGCGCGGGTGTTCGCCGAGGTGCTCGGCGGCCCGGTGGCCGACGACGTCCACTTCTCCGACGCCGGTGGCACCTCGCGCCAGGCGATGACGCTGATGCGGCGCCTGCGGATGGAACTGCACCGCCCGGTGCTCCTGGAGGACTTCCTGGTCGACCCGTCCGTGCGCGGTGTGACCAAGGCCGTCACCACCGGGGCCACGGCCCACTCCCGGTGCGAGGTGCTGCGCCGCGGCGATCCGGACGTCACCCCGCTCGTCCTCGTGCACGGCTATCTCGGGGACGTCGACATCTACCGCACCCTGGTGGACGCGCTGCAGACCTCGGCCTCGGTCTACGGCCTGACGTCCGATCCCCGGATCGCCGCGACCGAGGGGATCACCATCGAGGAGATCGCCACCCCGCTGGTGGCCACCGTCCAGGAGACGGTCCCCGAGGGGGACGTCCGGCTGGCCGGCTACTCGTTCGGGGGCCTGGTCGCCTACGAGATGGCGCGGCAGCTCACCGCAGCCGGCCGGACGGTCACCTTCCTCGGCCTGCTCGACACCGAGCCGCCCTTCGACCACCTGTCCCGGTTCTCCCGCGCCCTGCGGACCGTGGCGTGGTGGATAGCGCTCCTGGTGCCCGGCATGGTCGAGGACACGGTGCTGGGGGTGCTGCGCCGGCGCTTCGGCCGCACGGTGACGCCCCTGGACGAGGAGAAGCAGACGTTCGCAGCCGCCTACCGGGTGTTCAACGCCTACCGGCTCGAGCCGTACGCCGGGCCGGTCACGTACTTCCGCGCACGCTTCCGGGTGCCGGTGATCGCGAACCTGCTGTACGTGTGGCGCCGGGTCGCGCCGGACCTGCGGGTCGTCTCCATCCCCGGCTCCCACCACGTCCTGCTCAGTGGGGAGCACACGCCCGAGCTGGCGGCGCGCATGGACGCCGCGCTGCGGGAGTCGACGCGCTGACGGTGCCCGGCGTGCCGGGGTCGCCGCGCTGACGGCGCCCGGCGTGCCGGGCCGACGGCGGCTCGCGCCGCCTGGCCGGCGGGGCGGTCAGCCGACCGCCCGCCGGACGGTGCTCAGCGGGCGCCGAGGAGCCGGGCGAGGAGCGAGCGGCGGTACCGGTCGCAGTCGCAGAGCGCACAGTCGGTGCCGCGGCGGTAGTGCTGGTGCGCCTGCCGGCCGTGGCCGCAGTCGCTGCAGGTCGCCACGCCGGCGCTCGGGGCGGGGGCGGGCGCCGGCCGGACCTCGGGCTGGGCGAGCGCGGTGTTGCCGGTGAACTCGGCGCGGCGAGCGGGCTCCATGGTCGACCTCCTGGGGCTGCGGGCCCCCGGTGGGCCGTGCACCGACCTGAGCCTAGGGCTCCGCTTCGCAATCGCCTAGTCACGCACCGTTCCGAATGGCCAGGTGGCGCAGCCGCCTCACTCGTCACGGTGATCGGCGTGGCGACGGCACGTCGGGGTGGACCTGACGACGAGACCGTGGGCTCCTCCCCGCGGGGGGGGGGGGGGGGGGGGGGGCGGGGGGGCCGGGGGGGGGGGGGGGGGGGGGGGGGGCGGGGGGGGGGGGGGCTCGGCTGCTCCGGAC